>CAZAXT010000001.1:0-55375 GCA_964489295.1 uncultured Candidatus Saccharibacteria bacterium
GGAAGTGAGTAACGACCATGCCGCAAAAGACCGTATTCGTCTGCCAGGAGTGCGGGAGCACGTCGCCCAAGTGGAGCGGTAAGTGCCCCGGGTGCGGAGCGTGGAGTAGCATGGTGGAAGAATCCAGTCAGCCAGCTGCCCAAACCAAAAGCAGCGCCAAACCGGCGCAACCGCGGAAACTTGACGACATTTCCGATACTCAGGAGCAACCGCGGATCAGTAGCGGCTTCCAGGAAGTCGACCAAGTGCTGGGCGGGGGTATCGTGCCGGGCGGGTTGATGCTGCTGGCCGGCGAACCCGGGATCGGCAAATCGACCCTGCTCTTGCAGATGGCCGCCAAGGTCGCGGATGGGCACACCGTGTTGTACGTGAGCGGTGAAGAGTCACTGCAACAGATCAAACTCCGGGCCGACCGGTTAGGAGTACAGGAAAACTCCCTGCAACTGCTGGCCGCGACCGATATGGATGAGATCATCGCTACTATCGCTGAGGTGAAGCCGGACTTTGTGGTGATCGATTCCGTCCAAACTATGAGTACCGGCCGCATTACCTCCAGCCCCGGTACCGTCAGCCAGATCACGACCACGACGCATATGCTCCAGGAAATCGCCAAACAAAGCCAGACCGCCGTGCTGGTAGCCGGACACGTGACCAAAGAGGGCAACATTGCCGGGCCTAAGATTTTAGAGCACTTGGTGGACGTAGTATTGCATCTGGAAGGCGAACAGTTCGGCGGCTTCAAACTGCTGCGCGGCGTCAAGAACCGCTTCGGTTCCACGCACGAGGTCGGGGTGTTCGAGATGCGGGAGAGCGGTATGGTGCCTATCAGCAATCCGTCGGCCAGCTTCCTGCAGGAGCGGCAGGCCGGCAGCGGCTCGGTAGTATTCGCCGCCATGGAGGGCACCCGGGCGTTACTGGTGGAGGTCCAGGCACTGGTCAACAACAGCCCGTTCGGGTACCCCAAGCGCACCAGCGCCGGATTCGATGCTAACCGCTTGAACGTCTTGATCGCCGTGCTCGGCCAGCGGGCCGGCGTGCAGCTGGGCGACAAGGATGTCTACGTCAATATCGTGGGCGGGATGAAAATCACCGAACCGGCGGCCGACCTGGCGATAGCCTTGGCCATTGCCTCTGCTGCCAGGCAAAAACCGGTTCCCGCCGACGCGGTCGCCTTCGGGGAAGTCGGGCTCAGCGGCGAGATACGCTCCGTTCCCAATGCCGAGTCGCGCATCAAGGAGGCGAAAAAACTGGATTTCACCACCGCGCTGGCGCCCAAACATGAGTCCGGGTTCATCAAATCCGTGACTACATTACGGGACGCTGTGGATACCGGAATCGGAAAGAGCGGAAAATAGCCTCGTATGCCACTGATATGCTCGGTCAGGTTGATGGAGCCGCTTTACCGACCCGGGATACCGGAATGGTAGCCGAACGTTGAGTCGAGCCAACTTTGTCCGGTGCTTCCCGGATTCCCGAACTGCGAATCGTCGGATGATTCCTCCCCGCATTCTTCACACGTAGCCGAATCGCTGCCGGTAGCATAAAGTCCGTTATTGATAACCGTGGCTTCGTAGCTGTGCTCGCCTTCGCTATCCGGGGAGTCGTACCACGTGTAGGTGTTGCCGCTTTTTGAGTCCCACTTTCCAAGGTCGCGTCCGTCCTCATGGCTGACGCTCCTCTCATCTGCCGAACCGTCGACACCGGCAACCTCTACTACTATTTCGATTTCTTCCTGACCGTTCTTGGCATTTACAGAAATGCTAGGCTTCTGATCGCAGTTGTCGCGTTCCTCCGGTATCTCGCCGCCGCTACCTATATCGCGCCTCTCGGCCAGGTTCTGTACGGGCGGGTTCCAACGGGAAAAGGCGGGATCATCCGGCGGGATTTCCGCCTGCATGCCGTAGTTGGTGATTTCTTCTACGTACTGTTCGTGCGGACGGCAGTTATCATTGACCTTGCGGCCGGTCTCGGTGTTGATGGTAGCGGTTTCGATGTCCTCATTCTCGGTCGGCTCATACCAGGCGGGGAAGATATCGGTGACCGTGTCTTCCGATTGGTCGCTGGCCATATTGCCGGTATAGGCGTCCAACTCAACGGATTTAATGCCTTCGGGCCGCTGGAACGGTTTATTTTGGTTGCCTTCCAGAGCGTTCTGCATAAATTGGGTGAATATAGGGCCGGTCAGGTTGCTGGTGGCTACATGCATGGGGTCATTTTGATTGTGGCCCGTCCAGACACCAGCGACCAGATCTTTGGAGTAGCCCATCATCCATCCATCCCGGAGGTCATCGGTGGTACCGGTCTTGATGGCGACCGTGTGTCCGGGAACGGCCAAATCCGGATTGTTGTAACCAAATGTCGGAGCGCGGGCGCCTTGGTCCGAGAGGATGTCGGATATAAGATAGGCAGTTTGCCTGTCCAAAACGCGTTCGGGTTTTGATTTTTCCCAGTCCTGCAACACGGTTCCGTCCGAACCGGTGACTTTCAGTATCTTGGTTTGCTCGTTGTGTACCCCGCCGTTGGCAAAGGTTTCGTAGGCGTTGACGTGCTGGTCCAGGCGGACTTCTCCGGCACCGAGCACCAGGCTCAGGCCGTAATTGGAAGGATTACTAAGCGTGGTAATGCCCATATTGCTGACTTGGTTCAATACCGGTTCCAATCCGACGATATAGAGCATCTTGACCGCGGGAATGTTGCGGGATTCCGCCAGCGCGGAACGGACGGAAAGCGCCCCGCGGAAGCTGTTGTCGAAGTTGCTCGGCACGTAGCCGCCGCCGAAGTCGGTCCGGACATCGTACATGATACTGCCGGCACCCCAGTTTGTGGTGTCTTCGAACGCTTGGGCGTAAACGTAGGGTTTGAAGCTGGAGCCGGGCTGGCGGCGGGCAGTAGCCGCGTTATACGCGCCGAATTCCTTGTATTCGAATCCGCGTGAACCGACCATGGCCATGACTTGGCCCGTGTCAGGGTCGCTGGCGACCAGTGCCGCGTTGTTGCCGCCGCCGTTGACAACGTGTTCGATGTTGTTTTTGACCGCTTTTTGTGCCTTTTGCTGCATATCCATATCGATAGTAGTGATGACCTCGAGCCCACCCTGCATGACTTTCTGTGTGCCGTACTCTTGCTCCAGTTGCCGCTGGACATTGAGCACGAAGTGCGGCGCCTTGATGTTCCGATACGCATCGGGTGTGTCGTTCACCTTGGCCATGGTGTCGCTCTCGATAGCTTTCTGAGCTTCCTCTTCGTCTATGTAGCCCTGTTCTTGCATGAGTTGCAGCACGGTATCTATACGTGCATTCAGCGCCTCAGTGTTTTTCCCATACGGAGAATAATACGAAGGGGCTTGCGGAAGGGCGGCCAGCATGGCCGCTTCGTCCAGATCGAGGTTGTCGGCGTCTTTGGAGAAATACATCTGGCTGGCCGCTTGGACACCGTAGGCCTGTGCGCCGTAGGGGATTTCATTCAAGTATAACTCCAGGATTTCGTCTTTGCTGTATAACTGTTCGATTTGAATCGATAAAATAATCTCCTTGATTTTGCGGGAAATCGTGCGTTCGGGTGTCAAAAGGGAGTTTTTGACGTATTGCTGTGTAATAGTTGATCCGCCCTGGAGCGAATCCCGGTTGAGCACGTTATTGACCGCTGCTCGTAAAATACCAATGACGCTGATACCGACGTTTTGCTCATAAAAGTTTTGGTTCTCCATGGCAATGGTGGCATGCTTGACATTGCCGCCGATTTTATCCAGTTCCACGAACGTCCGGTTTTTATCCCCGAATACTTCATAAAGGAGGGTTTCGCCGCTGCGGTCGTAAAATTTGGTGGTTTGCTCAAAGTTGATCGCATTGATCTGGCCGGGATTGGGCAAATCTCGGGCGAAGTAGAGGAATAGTCCGGCAATGACCAGGATCATCAACCCGAACGCGGTGCCGGCGATTTTCAGGGCGGCGAACATACCCGGCTTGCTGAACCACCAGTCCGTGAACCGTTTCGGATTGGCGTACCAGATCCAGCGGCGCCAGAATTCTTCGGGAGGTTGGCCCGATGCGCTGCTCTTACCTTTGCCCTTCCGGGCTTTACTCCGGGAGGCCTTGGAGGCGGTGCTTGCCTTTCGTCCCGTGTTAGCTCCCGTTTTGGTTTGGCTCGACGGTTTTTTGGACCCTGGCACCAGTCGCTTCAGCGCCGTGGCCGCGGATGTGAGCTGGGGAGCAGCTTTTTCTATACGAGAAGGCTTGGAGTTACTGGTTTTCTTTGTATCGGCGGTCTTTTTCTTGTTATCCGGTTTCTTCGAACCGTTGGTTGTACGATTCGAACTGCTGCGCTTGTGCGAGGCAGACGTCGAAGTGGACGCTTTTGACTTCTGGGTAGTTCGGCCCGTGTTAAGTGTACTTTTTCGGTTACTGCGAGGCGTATGCTTCGATGTCTTATCGTTTGACGCGCGCTTCCGGGACGGGGATTTCTTGTCCGTCCTGGAAAGTGGATTCGATATCGAGCGACGTATCTTGTGCCATTGCTCTTGTATTTTCATAGAAAACGGAGGAACGCTCCTCTATTAGTTGGAAATATACGGTCTTATTATAACAAACATGCGTGGAGAAAAAGAGACACTCGACATGTATCCGGTACGCCATCGATACAACATACCGAGTTTTTGCTTATACCGGAGTCTCGCGCTATTATACACCCATGAACAGTCATATATTCCGGGGCAGCAACGAGGTCATTGACCGCCAGGAACTCGATAGAAAACTTGAACAAGGCACGACCTTACGTATCAAACACGGTATAGACCCGACCGGGGACAGGATCCATATCGGGCACGCCTCCCTGTTGCGAAAACTGAAACACTTCCAGGACTTGGGGCACCAGGCAGTACTCATCGTGGGGAGTTTTACCGCCCAGATCGGCGATTCTTCGGACAAGTCGAGCGAACGCCGGACACTTACCAAAGAAGACGTCGAAGCCAACATGCGGGATTACGAAAAGCAACTGGGGCGAGTGATCGATATCGACAAAGCCGAGGTGCGGTTTAATCATGAATGGTTCGAGTCCATGGAGCTTGCGGAGTGGCTGGAAGTAAACCAGCTTTTTTCGGTTGCCCAGATGATCGAGCGGGACAATTTTGCCAAGCGGTTCGAAGCGGGGAAACGGATCGGGTTACAGGAGTTCCAATACCCGCTTATGCAGGCGTATGACTCCGTTGCGGTAGAAGCGGACGTCGAGATCGGCGGAACCGACCAACTGTTTAACATGTTGGGCGGCAGGCCGATGCAAAAGCATTACGGGCAGCCGATGCAGGATGTGATCACCTACGATCTATTGCTTGCCGACGACGGAAGCAAGATGAGCAAAAGCTGGGAGAATTGCGTGTGGGTGGATGACGCGCCCGGGGACATGTACGGCAAAATTATGCGTATACACGATGATATGATCATGCATTACTTCGCTCTGGCGACCGATGTGGCAGATACCGAGATGGAAGATATGCAGCAGCGGTTGACGCGCGGAGAAAACCCGCGTGACATCAAACAGCGGTTGGCCCGGGAGATCGTCACGATGTACCACGATGAAACGGCGGCCCAAAAAGCCGAAGATGCTTTCGTGCGGCAATTCCAGAACAAGGAACTCCCTCAGGATATACCCGAGGTAAAACTATCCGGGCAGGAATGGAATATCTCGGAACTGTTGGTGCACACGGAATTAGCTGCCAGTAAAACCGAAGCCCGCCGGTTAATTGACCAAGGCGGCGTTCGCTTGAGCGGTAAACGTATAGAAGACGACACGGTAACCGTTGCTGACGGCGACGTGCTCCAAGCGGGGAAACGGCACTTCAGAACGATCAGACTGTGAAACCGTTTCGTCCGCGTATCGCAGCTCGGGTATTCGTATGTAACTCGAGTTGGATATAATGAAACCATGGAGCTTGATACGCCGATTACGACACTCAAAGGGGTAGGAAAAGCATCTGCTACCCGACTACGAAAACTCGGGATTACGACAGTGGAAGATCTGGTATACCACTTCCCGCGGCGCTACGAGGATTATTCCCGCGTGGTATCGATCCGGGATGCCCGTCCGGGAACGATTACGGTCAAGGGTGAGATCGCCCGGATGCAAACACATAAAACGCATCGAGGAAAGAAACTGACGAAAGCTTTGATCGATGACGGCACGGCTGCGGTCCAGGCGATTTGGTTTAACCAGCCGTATTTGGAACAGTCGCTCCCCAGGCGCACTCCGATTTACGCCGCGGGTGAATTAGCGTTTTCCTACAATCAGTACGCGCTGCAGTCGCCGACCATAGAACGGGTCAGCGCGTTTCCCAAAAACGCGGCCCGCATCGTGCCGGTGTATCCGGAAACCGAGGGTATATCCTCCAAGCAGCTGCGCTATTGGTTGCAACAAACATTACCGGTGAGGATGGAAGATCCTATCCCTGAATCCATCCGCCATACCCATGGACTCATGGATAAGAATAGCGCCATCACCAGTATGCATTTCCCGCACTCCATGGAGGATGCCGACCGAGCGCGATACCGGTTGGCTTTCGAAGAGTTATATATTCTGCTTTTGGCGCTGCGGGATATCAAACAGGAATCCGAGTCTCGGAACGCGCGCCCGGTCGCGTTCGATCAGGACGCGGTCCGTTCCCTGGTTAAGCACTTGCCGTTTTCCTTGACCGACAGTCAACGCAAAACGGCCTGGCGGATCATCCAGGATATGCAATACGGACAGCCGATGAATCGTCTATTGCAGGGAGACGTCGGGAGCGGTAAGACGGTCGTGGCCGCCATTGCCGCCGCGGTCGTAGCCGGCAACGAACTTCAAACTGCCGTATTGGTTCCGACCGCGATATTGGCCGAACAGCATTTCCGGACCATTCGTGACATACTGACACCGCTGGGTGTTGAGGTCGATTTACTCACGGGTGCTACCAAATCAGGTGAACGGGCAGATATCGTGGAACGACTGCGCACGAATAGCATTTCTGTCTGCGTCGGCACACACGCGCTGTTAGAAGACGACATTTCGTTTGCCGATCTGGGTTTGGTCGTCATCGATGAACAGCATAGATTCGGCGTAGATCAGCGGAACCGTTTACAAGGCAAGGCGTCCGTTGCGCCGCACGTGTTGAGTATGACCGCGACTCCTATACCCAGAAGTATGGCGTTGACCGTGTACGGGGAATTGGACATTTCGTTTTTACGGGATATGCCTCCGGGAAGAAAGTCCGTCAAGACATTCGTAACTACCAGCGAAGAGTGGGTGTATGACCAGCTGCAACAACTTCTTAATGAGGGTGGAAAAATTTATGTGATATGCCCGTTGATAGAAGAATCCGACACCCTGGGAGTCAAAAGCGTAGAACAAGAGACGCGTACGTTGCAGCGCTATTTGCCGGAAGCGGCCATTATCGGATTGAACGGCCGCATGAAACCCCGCGAGAAAACCGACGTGGTGCGGCAGTTCCATGCAGGTGAAGCGGATATACTCGTAGCAACAACCGTGGTAGAAGTCGGTGTTGACGTGCCGGATGCCAACGCTATCGTGATCGAGGGGGCCGAACGGTTCGGGTTGGCGACATTGCACCAATTGCGCGGAAGGGTCGGTCGCGGCGAGTCTCAAGCATTCTGTTATCTGAAACCCACTGATGGGGTGCGTGACCGGAAGCGACTGCAGCTTATGGAGCATTCCAATGACGGTCGACTTTTAGCCGAAAAAGATTTAGAGTTGCGGGGAGCAGGGGAATTATACGGCGAGCGGCAACACGGAGCTCTCGATATGCGACTAGCCCGGTTGACCGATACTGCCCTCATCGATGCGGTCCAACACGCGGTCGCGGAAACGCCGGAGTCGGATTTCGGAAAAATACTCTCAAAAATGGTTGCTGACAAAAAGAAACAAAAACACTTAAATTAGATATTGTCAAATAGGGTCGTATTCAGTACAGTAAATAAGGATTAACACAGGACTGCGCTTATATTTTATGTATTCGGGTTGGATCACATTACGCCACACGGTCAATTGGTTGGGTGCCCATCAGAAATTCAACAAGATGGCGTACCAACAGTTGGTGCCATATATGCATATGGCGTCTTTCCCGCCGCTGGACAAGATACAGCATTTCGAAGGGTATAACGGTCCGGACGGCATTAAGGTCAAAACGATACACCGCCACGAAGAGCCGAGTCATTTTTATGACCCTACATCCCAAAGCGGTCCGCTGCTGGACCACGTTGAGAATCATTACCAATCGCTCGTCGACGCGTTATCCCAGCAGAATACGGTCCGGGCCGCATTCGAGGCGGCGTGGCTGGCCCACACGGTAACCGATGGTTTAACGCCGGCGCACCACATTTCATATGAGGAAGAGCTGCACGAGATGTATCGGAACGGAAACCATACCTTTAAGAAACCCCGGAACAAAGTCATTATGCAAGGTGATACCAAACGCCAAGCTTTGCGGCAAAATTGGCAAATGTGGGGAGGGAGCGGACTGCTGTCGATGCATATTCACTTCGAGATCGGCGTAGCCGCTGCCGTCATCGCCGGCAACCTCAAAGGAGAAGTAAGCCCAGTGAAACTAAAGATGGCACGAAAACAAGGGGCGATCGATTTCTTCAAGACGGAGGCGCGGGAAATACACCGCCTGCGGTTGTACGAACAGTTTAGCAAGAAGAGTTGGACCGCTGAACTCGCCCGGACCATCCGCCGGCAGCTCGGACCGGCCATCATACAAGCTATCGCGATCGAGTGGATTTTAGCTGCTGAAGAAGCGGGTGTCGCGCAACGATGAAGATTACCGGCGGTAAGTTCAAAAGTCGCAACATCGTACAACCTTCCCCCGAAACGACCCGCCCCATGACGGGTCGGGCCACTGAAGCCATATTCAATATGCTCGGCAATGTCACGGATTTATCAGTGCTTGATTTGTACGCGGGAAGCGGTGCACTGGGGATAGAAGCGATAAGCCGGGGTGCATATTCCGTAACCGCCGTAGAGAGAGACCGGGAAGCGGCCCGTGTCATTCAGGATAATTATGAACGGCTCGGTATCGGGGAGCGTGTGCACATTGAAACCCAACCGGTCGCTTTGTGGATGACCAACAACACCAAAGTATTCGATCTCGTGTTCGCCGACCCGCCATTCGCCGAATTTGACGAATCGGTATTAAAGCACGTATCACGTAACGCCGGCAATGTGTATGTCATCCGACACGCCAAGGAGCAACCCGTTCTTGAAATCGAAGATATGGAATTGCGCCGACACCGGCGATACGGCAATAGCGTGCTAACATTCTACACGCCTCAGGCGTGAATGGTTATTACTGGCGCATGAACACGGGAACCGTACAAACTAGTAAGTAATAAGTAGTAAGTCTATTTTTTGATATAGCGATGGACATACGTTGTCCGTTTTAGTAGGTGCGGGATGATTTTGCTGCCGGGTGATTCGGCACCTGGGTTTATTGTTATTTCCGAATGCCTATTTCATAATGAGCGAGATGACACTACTATTTTGGATCCTCATATTTGCTGTCGCGCTTTTCGCGCTCGTTAAAGGGGCCGATTGGTTGCTGCTGGGCGCTGAACGTGTCGGACTGAGTCTCGGATTGTCGCCGTTTATTATCGGAGTGACGATCGTTGGCATCGGAACCGGGTTGCCCGAAATGATTTCGGGTGTAGTAGCGGTCGTGAGCGGTGTTACTACGTTGCCGGTGGCGAACGCGGTCGGTTCGAATGTGGCCAATATTCTACTCGTCATCGGCATCCTGGCGATCTGGAGTAAACGCATTGATATCAAAAAGAGCATCGTACGCTCAGACTTGCCACTGCTCGGTGTAGCTACCGTGGTGTTTTTAATCGTGGTGTTTAACGGGCATGTCGGCTTAGCTGAAGCGGTTATGTTGCTGGGGGTCTACGGCGCATACTTAGGATATACGATCTTCACGCGTAAACAGGCAGAAGAACCAGAAGCTAGAGAAGCTATCCCCGAAGAAGCGGCGCGGTCACCTCACTGGTGGCAGTTTTGGCGCTATTACGAATACGTTACACACCCCCATATACAGACGATAGACTGGTTGCGCATTGGATTCGGTATTCTCGGATTAGGGTTTGGTGCCCGGTATGTCGTGGATTCGGTGACCGAGTTATCAGATATGCTCGGTATCGGTGCAGGAGTCATCGCTTTAGTCGCCATTGCATTCGGAACCAGTCTGCCCGAGGTTATCGTATCCGTGAAAGCAGCACGGCAAGGTCAATCGGAAGTCGCGGTCGGCAACATCATCGGTTCGTCCGTTTTCAATATCCTGGTTGTCGTGGGAGCGGGCGGTTTGTTCGGCGAACTTTTGATCGATGCTGGCACATTGTCACTCGGAATCCCGTTCATGACGGCGGTTACCCTCCTGTTTATCGTTTCGAGTATGTCCCGGCGCATTTATGCCTGGGAAGGAGCCGCCTACTTAGTTCTGTATGGATTGTTCATTGGTAAAATTATTGGGGCGTTGTAAAATGCAGGTGAGAGAAAACCTGTATATTATGCCGCGGTGGCGGAATTGGCAGACGCGCTAGGTTTAGGACCTAGTGGGATATTTCCCGTGTGAGTTCGAGTCTCACCCGCGGCACCATGTTGGATCACGTAAAATCTTACACCGATGCTAACGCCAGTTCATACCTTGCTGTACCCTGAATAGAATTGTTCAGGACCGGCATTAGCTATAGGGTTTTCCGTCTCGAATTCCTCCTCGGCGGCGTGATCTGCTAAAATTACTTCTAATGAGTCAATTATCCACCCAGCCGTATAAAGGTACGCGGGACTTTTACCCCGAAGACATGCGCCTGCAGCGTTACATCTTCGATGTATGGCGGCGGGTGAGCGAACGGTTTGGCTATGAGGAGTATACCGCTCCGCTTCTTGAGTTGACTGATTTGTACCGGGCTAAAACCGGAGAAGAGATCGTAAACGAACAGATTTATAATTTCACTGACCGGGGCGGGCGCGATGTGACGATCCGACCGGAGATGACTCCTTCGCTGGCCCGGATGGTCGCGGCCAAACAACAGGAACTGCGGTTCCCGTTGCGGTGGTACTCGATTCCGAATCTGTGGCGATATGAACGTCCGCAGCACGGGAGACTGCGCGAGCACTGGCAACTCAACATGGATGTATTCGGCATTAAAGACATTACCGCCGAATCGGAAATGGTGCGGGCGGCACACGCTTTGATGCGTGAATTCGGTGCTGATGAAGACATGTTCACCATCAAACTCAATAACCGGGAACTCATGGGCCACATCTTCGGAGAGTATCTGCAGGTCAACGTGGATGCCGCCCATCGGCTCGGCACCTTGCTGGACCGGAAGAACAAGATGAACCAGGACGCCTTCAGGACCCAGGCCGAAGCCATACTGGGCGAGAAAACCGATCAGTTCATGGAATTGCTGGATGCCGGGCGTTTGCAGGACTTGCCCGAGCAGTTACGGGAAAGCCAACCAGCGCAGCAGCTGCGGCAGTTAGCCCATGATCTTCATGAGAGCGGTATAACCAATATACAGTTCGACGTAACCATACAACGGGGATTCGATTATTACACCGGTATCGTGTTCGAAGTCTTTGACACCAACCCCGACAATCCGCGGTCGCTTTTTGGCGGCGGTCGGTACGACGACTTGCTCGGCATCTTTCAGGCTGAACAGGTGCCGGCGGTCGGATTCGGTATGGGCGACGTCGGAACCATGGAATTCCTGCGTACGCATGAGCTTATCCCCGCTTTGCCGTCGGCGACCACCGTATATGTCGTCAGTCTCGAGCCTGAATATGCTGAACATGCCGAAGGTGTCGCGGCCCGGTTGCGCGATAATGGCATCGCGAGCGCCGTGGATACGACCGATCGTAAAATCGGCGTCAAAATCAAAACCGCCGACAAAAAATCCATTCCCTACGTCGTTATCCTCGGGGAAAAAGAAGTAGCGGCCGAACAGTACACTCTCCGGGAGTTGAGTAGCGGGGAAGAACAAACTGAGGATGTCGACGGGTTAATTGCGCGTCTACAGTCCATCTGATAGAGTGGCTCTTTATGAATACTTCAATCGAACAAACCGGCAATAAAGCAACATTAACTATTACGGCAGGAGAAGACGACCTCACTCCGACCGTCCGCAACGTCTACAATAAGTTGCGCGAATCGGTCGAAGCTGACGGATTCCGTAAAGGAAAAGCGCCCAATAACATCGTTGAGCGCGAAATCGGAACTGACAAAGTGCACGCCGAAGTCATCGATGCCGCGGCAGAAAAGCTGTACCGGCACGCGATACAGGAGCAGGGAATCCGTCCCGTTTCCAATCCGGAAGTCTCGGTCAAGAAATTCACGCCCTACACCGAACTGGAACTGGAAGTAACGGTAGAAACTATGCCTGAAGTCAAATTGCCCGATTATACCCAAGTGTCCAAGTCGCTCGAATCCACCGATGTCACCGAGCAAGAAGTCAATGACGTACTGGAATCGCTCCGGGAGCGTTTGGCTGAACGTCAGGAAGTCGAGCGTGCGGCCCAGTCCGGAGATGAGATTACCATCGACTTTAAAGGCACGAGAGACGGGGAGGACGTTCCGGGCGCCCAAGCCGACGATTACCCCTTGCTTTTGGGGAGTGAACGGTTTATCCCGGGTTTCGAACAGGAATTGATCGGGCTTAAGCCTGGCGAGGAAAAACAGTTCAGCTTAACGTTTCCGGATGATTACACCGAGGACTCCTTAGCTGGCAAACAGATTGATTTTCATGTCACGGTCAAAAACGTAACCGAAGTCGCCAAACCCGAAGTCAACGATGAGTTTGCGCAAAACGCGGGACCGTTCCAGAATCTGGCCGGATTACAGGAAGACGTGCGTAACCATTTGCAATCCGAGAAGGAACAAGGATCGCAACGGCGACTGGAAAACGAGATCATCCAGGAAGTCGTGGATAATACGGAAGTCGATCTGCCCGATTCCATGCTGGAGCAGGAACGGGAACGGGTGCAGTCCGACATCAACCAACGGCTGTCCGAGCAAGGGTATGATCTGGAAACGTACCTCCAACAAACCGGCAAAACCCAGCAACAGCATGAAGAGGACATCGAAGAACAAACCAGGGAACGGGTCAAAACCGCGTTAGTGCTGACGGAGATCGCCCGGGCGGAAGGATTGGAAATTACTCCAGACGAACTGGAAATGCGTATGCAGGTATTGGCGGGCCAGTATCAGGATGACCAGATGCAACAAGAGATGCAAAAACCCGAGGCCCGGCGTGATGTGTCCAACCAGATGCTGGCCGAGAAGACCGTGCAACAATTAGTACAGTACGCTACCGAAAACCAAGGAGCGGAGGGTCAGTCTGACGCGAATAAAGACCAGTCCGGTGCGGACGAGCGCCAATCACCTTCGAGCGGAAGCGGTAAAGGCGCCAAGAAGCAAAGCAACTCGAAAAGCAGTTCCAAGCAACAATCTTCCAAATCGACGAAAAAACAATCCGGATCGTCCAAGCGCTCCACCTCCTCTGGTCAGCAAAGCAAGAAAAAGGAAACAAAATAACCTGTTAGCGCTCTTGGAATTAGAGTGCTAATACGGTATGATTGAGAGTATGGAACGTACGGAGACCGGGCAGTTTATCGTGCCGACCGTCCTGGAGAAGACCCATTACGGTGAACGTGCCTATGACATCTATTCGCGATTACTCAAAGACAACATCATCTTCGTGGGCATGCCCATCGATGATACCGTCGCCAATCTCGTGGTGGCGCAGCTGTTGCACCTTTCCCACGAAAACCCCAAGAAAGATATCCAGCTGTTTATCAACACGCCGGGCGGAAGTGTCAGCGCCGGTATGGCGATTTACGACACCATGCAGTATGTCGGTCCGGATATCTCTACCATGTGCGTGGGTATGGCGGCCAGTATGGGCGCCGTATTACTCGCTGGCGGTACGAGAGAAAAACGATACGCATTGCCCCGCTCCCGGGTTATGATGCACCAACCTTCGGCCGGTTTCGAGGGGACGGCTTCGGATATCGAAATCAGCGCCCAGGAGACCATCCGGATCAAGGAAGAAGTTATCAAAACCCTTGCCGCCGATACGGGGAAAACCTACAAGACCATTGAAAAAGATATCGACCGGGATAAGTGGCTGCCCGCCAAGGACGCACAGGAATACGGGCTTATCGACTCGGTCGTTACCTAACGTGTATTGACACCACGCATATATCTCTTAGAATAGTGTGCAAAGGGGAAGAATAAACTGGTGCCGCCTATGCGCCCATTGTTTAGTGGCTCCTCACAAAAACGATCTCCAATTTATCATCAAACCAATATCATAATCATTAGCTAGCAAAGGAGCATGCCACTCTATGAGCGCTCAACGTGAACGCGTATCCTATTCCCAATCACAAAACTTGATCCCGCTTCCCAACTTGTTACAAGCCCAGCACGAGTCATTCCAATGGTTTATAGAAGAGGGCCTACACGAACTCTTTGCTGAAATAAATCCGGTCGAGGACTACACCGGTACCAAGTTATCTCTGACGTTCAAGGATTATTACTTCGATGAACCGAAGATGAGCGAATGGGAGGCCAAAGAAAACAACGTCTCCTACGACTCTTCGCTGTACGTCACCGTGGAACTCGTCAACAAAGTAACCGGTGAAGTCAAGGAACAGGAAATCTACTTGGGCGATTATCCCATGATGACGGAACGGGCTACCTTTATTATCAACGGCGCTGAGCGAGCGGTGGTTTCCCAGATTATCCGGAGCCCGGGTGTCTTCTTTACGGCAGAGAGTGGCAGCGACCGTGCCCGTTACGGAGCCAAAGTTATACCCGGCCGCGGTGCTTGGCTCGAATTCGAAACCGCCCAGAACGGGGAGATCAACGTCAAAATCGACCGCCGCAAGAAGTTGCCGGCCACTACGCTGTTACGGGCTATGGGATTGAGTACGAACAAGCAGATCAAAGAGGTGCTCACCCAGGTAACCGGCGAGGACGTAGACCACGTGAAAACCACGCTGGACAAAGATCCGGCAAAGAACACCAGCGAGGCGCTGATCGAAGTGTACCGTCGTTTGCGACCCGGCGACTTGGCGACCGTGGAAAACGCCAAAGCACTCATCGATAGCACATTCTTTGAATTCAAACGGTTCGACCTTTCCAGGGTCGGCCGGTACAAGATCAACCGTCGCTTAGGGCTCGAAACGCCGAATGATACCGATCACCGGGTCATGCAGGTGGACGATGTGGTAGCGATCATTAATGAAATCATCCGTCTGAACCAAACTCAGGAACCCGAGGACGAAATCGATTCCTTCGCCAATCGCCGCTTGAAGATGGTTGGGGAATTGATCCAACGTTACTTCCGGATCGGTTTACTGCGAATGGATCGGAATATGAAAGACCGGATGAGCGTCTACGATCTGGAAGAAGTAACCGCTCAGCAGTTGTTGAATGCACGCCCGGTTGTGGCCAGCGTCCGCGAATTCTTCGCCAGTTCCCAACTCAGCCAATTCATGGAACAGGTTAATCCGTTAGCGGAGTTGACGCACAAACGCCGGCTGAGCGCGACCGGTCCGGGTGGTTTGAGCCGTGAACGTGCCGGCTTCGAAGTGCGGGATATGCACCGGACGCACTACGGCCGGGTTTGTATGGTTGAGACGCCCGAGGGTCCGAACGTGGGGCTTGTCTTGAGCTTGACCACGTATGCCCGGATCAACGAGTACGGATTTATCGAAACTCCGTATCGGAAAGTGGTGACGGACGTTCCCGTATCTGAGGCGAGCGGGTACACAACCCGCCAGGATGTCCTCGATGAATCGGGCAAAAGTGTCGTAGCAATGGACACCGAATTATCCGACAGCGATGTCAAGAATCTGCAGAAAGCCGGCATCGAAACCGTGCCCGTCCAACCGGTTGCCACCACCGAGGTCGTGTATCTGGATCCACAGGATGAAGATGACACCGTGATCGCTGATGCCAGCAACTCGCTCGATGAGAACGGACGCTTCAAGGAAGACCGGGTGTCGGTCAGACGTGCCGGCCGTCCCGGGGAAGAAGAAATCAGCCACGTTACCCACATGGACATTTCGCCCCAGCAAACCATCGGCATTACGGCCGGTTTGATCCCGTTCATTGAGCAGGACGACGTAACCCGGGCACTCATGGGTTCCAACCAGTCCCGCCAGGCGGTCCCGCTTTTGCGTCCGGAGGCACCGATCGTGGGAACCGGAATGGAAGGGCCGGCTGCCTTTAACTCCCGGCAGTTAATCACCGCTCAGGACGAGGGAACCGTTTCCAAAGCGACCGCCAAAGAAATCGTAGTCGACTACAAAAACAAAGGCCAGGTCACGCATCCTTTGCATATATTCACCCGGAGTAACGACGGAACCGCGATTACGCATCAGGCCGCGGTCAAATCAGGCCAAAAAGTCAAAGAAGGTGACTTACTGGCCGATGGTATGAGCACTGATTATGGCGAACTGGCCATCGGCGCCAATCTACTGGTCGGATTCATGCCCTGGGAAGGCTATAACTTTGAAGACGCCATCGTCATTTCCCGCCGCTTGGTCGAAGACGACACTTTAACCTCGGTTCATATCGAAGAGTTTTCCATGGAAGTCCGGGAAACCAAACTTGGCCCCGAGCAAGTTACCCGTGATATTCCGAACGTATCCGAAGACGCCCTGGCCAATCTGGATGAAACGGGCGTCGTCCGTGTCGGCGCGGAAGTCAAACCCGGCGATATCCTGGTCGGGAAGATTACTCCCAAGGGCGAACAAGAATTATCCAGTGAAGAACGCCTGCTCAGAGCCGTGTTCGGTGAGAAAGCCAAAGATGTCCGCGACTCTTCCCGCCGTATGCCCGGCGGCAAACACGGCAAGGTTGTCGGAGTCAAAGTGTTTTCCCGGGAAAGCGGTCACGAACTCAAAGCCGGTATCCTCCAAAACGTACACGTCTACGTAGCGCAAACCCGGAAGATATCGGTCGGCGATAAACTCGGCGGCCGGCACGGCAACAAAGGAGTCATTGCGCGCGTCCTCCCCCAAGAGGATATGCCGTTCATGGAAGATGGAACCCCGATGGATATTCTGTTGAACCCGCTCGGGGTCGCCCAGCGCATGAACATCGGTCAGATATTCGAAACCCACCTAGGATGGGCGGCATCAGCTTTGGGATACAACGTGGCCGTGCCCCCGTTCGAAAAAATGTCTACCGAACAGATCAAAGAAGAACTCAAGAAAGCGGGCTTACCCGAAGACGGGAAAACCCAACTCTACGACGGGAGAACCGGAGAGTCATTCAAAGAATCGACAACTGTTGGCTACATTTACATCAACAAGCTCAAGCACATGATCGATGACAAGATCCACGCCCGCTCGACCGGGCCGTATACCATGGTTACCCAGCAACCACTGGGCGGTAAGGCGCAGAATGGCGGACAGCGGTTCGGCGAAATGGAGGTCTGGGCGCTGGAAGCATACGGCGTGGCCCATACCTTGCAGGAGATGCTGACCATCAAGTCCGACGATGTTATCGGCCGCTCGAAAGCCTATGAGTCGATCATTAAGTCGGATGACATCCACGGTCCGAGATTGCCCGAATCGTTCAATGTCCTGGTTAAAGAGCTCCAGAGTTTGAATCTGGATGTCGATCTGGTCAAATCCGAGGAAGTCGTAGGAGCCGAGAAAATACTGGAACAGAAGTACAAATCGGACATAGAAGAAACACCGGTCATAAATGAGGACCCCGGTCCTACGGTGGATGTAACCGAAGACGCGGATGAAGATGACTTCGCGCTTGAAGAAGAGGAGGAAAAAGCCGAAACGTCCTCTGAATCAGAAGAAAAGGAATCGGCAAGCGTAACCGAGGAAGAAGGTAAGGAGTAACCATGGCTGATTATTTGCACGAGAAAAATGCCTCCGATTTTGACGCGATCCAACTTAGCATCGCCGGGCCCGATGAAATCCTGTCGTGGTCCCACGGAGAAGTATTAAAACCGGAAACGATTAACTACCGGACGCAAAAACCGGAAAAGGACGGCCTTTTCGATGAACGTATCTTCGGTCCGACCAAGGATTTCGAATGCTATTGCGGTAAGTATAAGGGCGCCCATTATCGCGGCGTAACCTGTGACAGGTGTGGCGTGCTGGTCGCCCGGGCCATCGTTCGGCGCGAACGCATGGGACATATCGCCCTGGCGGTTCCGGTTACACACGTCTGGTTTTTGCGCCGGACTCCCTCCAGTATCGGCCTCATATTGAACATGACCGGCAAGAATCTGGAGAAAATCGCCTACTTCGCCAATTACGCGGTTACCAGTGTGGACGAGGATAAAAAACAAGAATACCTCCAGGAAATGGAGACTGCCTACGAGAACAACAAAGCTGCCATCAAGCAAAAATTCGAGGAAATGGCTTCCCAGGAAGGACAGGATGAGCAGGCGCTTGCCCAACAACGAAACCAGGAGCTCGAAGAAGCGGAAGAAGCATACACGACCGGCCGGTCACGATTGGAGTCATTGGTAGAAAAAGCGCTGCTCAGCGAGCAGGATTACCGGGAGTTGCGGAGTCAATATTCCGATGTATTCAGCGCCCAAACCGGAGCGGAAGCCATCAAGACCTTACTCAAGAATATAGACCTCGACCAAACGGTCGAAGAACTGCATGAAGCCGCCCAGGAAACCCAGGGCCAACGGCAACGCAAGATTCTCAAACGTTTGAAGAAACTGGAAGGGATGCAGAAAGCCGGCATCAAGCCGGAATGGATGATCGTTGAACACGTCCCCGTGATTCCGCCCGAATTGCGACCCATGGTCCAGTTGACCGGTGGCCGGTTCGCCACATCGGACTTGAATGACCTGTATCGGCGAGTCATTAACCGGAACAACCGGCTCAAGAAACTGATCGATCTGAACGCCCCCGAAGTCATATGCCGCAACGAAATGCGCATGCTCCAGGAGGCAGTCGACGCACTGATCGATAACAGCCATGTCCGCGGCGGCCGGGCTGTCAATGCGGCCGGCGGACGGCGCAAACTCAAGAGTCTCAGTGACCAGCTGCGCGGTAAGCAGGGCCGGTTCCGCCAAAACCTGCTCGGGAAACGGGTCGACTATTCTGGCCGGAGCGTAATCGTTTCCGGGCCCGATCTCGAATTGCATCAGTGCGGTTTGCCTAAGATGATGGCGCTTGATCTGTTCAAGCCGTTTATCATCGGCAAATTAATGGAAGATGAGACGGCGCATAACGTCAAAGCGGCCAGCCAGATGATCGACAACAATGAACCGGTTATCTGGGATGCGCTGGATGCGGTGATCGAAGATAAATACGTGTTACTCAATCGTGCGCCAACGTTGCACCGGCTCGGCGTCCAGGCGTTCCAGCCGGTTTTGATCGAAGGAAAGGCGATCCAGCTGCATCCATTAGTGTGTAGCGGGTTCAACGCCGACTTTGATGGTGACCAGATGGCAGTCCACGTGCCCCTCAGTGACGAAGCCCAGTCCGAAGCCCGGGAAATTATGGCATCGGACAAGAACCTGCTATACCCTTCCGACGGCACCGTTATGGTATCGATCATGCAGGACATGGTGTTGGGGGCGTACTATATGACGTACGAACCGCAATCCATAGATGATACGCCGCAGCACTCCTATGCTTCCGAATCCGAAGCCATCTATGCGTATGAGTCGGGCAATATTACCCTGCAAACACCGATATCGGTACTGTGCGATGATGGTGAAATGCGGGCGACAACGGTCGGACGTATCATGTTTAACCAGATTCTTCCCGAAGATTTCGGTTTCAGAAACCACACTTTCATCAAATCCGATCTGACCGGTCTTGCCACGGAAATCTTTAACCAGTATGGCATGGACACTCTGGGCGAGATTGCCAACCGAATCAAGGAAATCGGGTTCGAGTACGCCACCAATTCCGGACTGTCTACGGGAATGGATGACTATATCATCCCCGAGGCTAAACAGGACATCGTTCAACAGGGCGAGGACCGTGCTACCGAGATAGATGAACAGTACGATCAAGGGCTGATCACCGAGGAAGAACGGTATCGTTTAACCGTGGATGCATGGCTAAAAGCCAGTGACCAACTCCAGGACACCGTCAAGGAAGATTTCCAGCAACAGGAAAACAGCACTACTATCATCACGCTTTCCGGCGCCCGGGCGAAGCTGGGCGCAGTCAACCAGATCATCGGTATGATCGGTCTGCGTCAGGACGTCTACGGCAATACTATCGAGCTTCCCATCAAAAGCAACTACAAAGAAGGGTTGGACGTACTGGAATACTTCACGGATGCCCGCGGTTCCCGCAAAGGGTTAATTGATACCGCCCTTAAGACGGCTGACTCGGGATATCTGACCCGTCGGTTGGTCGATGTTTCCCAGGACGTCTTCACGGTCGAAGACGATTGCGGCGATGAAGAAGGTGTCGCCATGGGGCGCGAAGAAGCCCATGACTTGGATGTCGGATTCGCCGAGCGGTTGAGCGGCCGGGTTGCGGCCGAAGACGTGGAAGATATCGTCCGGAACGGGCAACTGATCGGCCGCGAGCAAGCCGAGGCGATCGAATCCAGCGACCGGGAAACGGTCCGCGTCCGCAGTCTATTGCGGTGCCGCTCGATCCGCGGCGTGTGCCGGCAATGTTATGGTCAGGATCTTTCAACCGGCGAAATGGTTGATATCCGCGTTCCCATCGGTGTAATGGCTGCCCAGGCCATCGGTGAGCCGGGTACCCAGTTAACGTTGCGGACGTTCCACAGCGGCGGTGGTGCCGGAGAAGACATTACCCAAGGGTTACCGCGTGTCAACGAACTGTTCGAAGCCCAAAATCCGAAAGGTCAAGCCCAGATCGCCGATGTGGAAGGCACGATCAGCACCGGTAACCACGATACGTACTACACGGTTCGTCTGACACCGACCAGTAAACCCGAACAGACCCACGAGCTTAAAGGCATGATACCTATAATTGCCGATGGCGATACAGTTAAACCGGGCGATGTCATGGCATCCAGCGAGGATGACCGGCAGATCATCAGCGCCAACATGAGCGGAACCGCGCAGGTCAGCAAGAAGCAAATCAAAGTCACGGCCGAGCACGTCGGAGCCCGGGAGTACACCGTACCCAAGTACCGGAATCTCTTGGTCCAGGATGGTGAACAAGTCGCGCCGGGCCAACGACTTACTACCGGCTCCGTCAATGTCCACGATCTACTGAATTTGACCGATACCAGCGAGGTGCAACGCTATGTCATCAACGAAGTCCAGCGCGTCTTTAGTCTGCAAGGTACTACCATTTCCGATAAACACCTGGAAGTCATCGTTCGCCAGATGACATCACGGGTGCAAATCGAAGATCCCGGTGATAGCTTGTTCGTGACCGGCGATGTCGTTACCAAAGCCCGGATCATCGAGGAAAATCAGCAACTCCGCGCTGATGACAAACGCCCGATTATCTATAGGCAGCTTCTACTCGGGATTAGCAAGACATCGCTCAGTACCGAATCCTGGCTGTCGGCAGCTTCCTTCCAGGATACGACCCGGATATTGATCAACGCCGCTACGGCCGGCAGCGTCGACCACCTGTACGGTTTGAAGGAAAATGTCATTATCGGACGGAAAATTCCGGTCGGTACTGGTTATCAGGCGGACGCCGAAGACGGAGAAGAAACAGAAGTTGACGAATAATATGTCCTCTGTCAGACTAGCTACTGTACTCAAGCCCCGGTGGCGTAATGAAAATGCTACACACATAGTGTATGCCCGGGTATGTTATGGATATCCGTGTAATGGCATATCGTGTGTGTCCACAGCAGTCGATGCTACGGGAATGGAGTTTTGATATGCCTACAATGAACCAATTAGTCAACAAACCACGCAAGAAGAAGAAGCGGCAGTCCAAATCTGCAGCACTACACCAGGTGAATAACGTTTTGCACAACAAAACGTATGAAAAACCGTCTCCGCTGAAGCGAGGCGTGTGTTTACGGGTCACGACCCAAAGTCCGAAGAAGCCGAACTCGGCGTTGCGCAAAATCGCCCGTGTCCGTTTGACTAACGGCAAGGAAATTACCGCCTATATCCCCGGCGAAGGGCACAACCTCCAGGAGCACTCGGTGGTGCTGGTCCGCGGCGGCAGTGTCAAAGACTTGCCGGGTGTCCGCTATCACGTTGTTCGCGGCGCGTTTGATACCGGCGGTGTATCGGAACGAACCAAAGCACGCAGTAAATACGGAACCAAGAAAGGGTAATCATGCCGCGCAAGAAAACCAAGACGCTCCAACGACAAATCCAGCCGGACCGGAAATACAATAGCGTACTGGTGCAGCGGTTTATCAATAAAGTTATGCAGGACGGCAAAAAACTAAAAGCCGAGCGGCTCGTATACGATGCGCTCGATGAAGTAGAACGCCGCACCAAGCAACCGGCACTCGAGGTATTCCAACAAGCTATCGAAAACGCCGCACCGTCTCTAGAGGTCAAATCACGGCGAGTGGGCGGGGCCAATTACCAGGTACCATTTGAAGTGCACGGCAACCGCCGTACCCATTTGACTTTGATGTGGATGGTGCAGGCCGTTCGCCAGAAAAGCGGCCAATCCATGAGTCAGCGCATTGCTGATGAAATCATAAACGCCTACAACGAAACCGGCGATACGTTCAAAAAGAAGGAAGACGCACACCGGATGGCCGAGGCCAACCGCGCATTCGCGCACCTAGCGAGGTTTTGATTATGGAAGAGCAATCACGGTACACTTCACAAGCTGATTTTCCTGCTCAATGCAAGGAATGTCCTATGTTGGTGGGTATGATTGAAGACGGAGAATTGCCACCCGATCGCCGATTGGATGAGGAAGAAAAACAAGAGATGCGCGAAGCGCTCGGTAGATGGGTGGTTGATTCGTGCCCGGGACCAACAATAGAGAGCAATCAGGCAAATTTCGCCATTACGTGCACAGCAATGGACCAGTTAGAAAATAGTGGGATTAATCGATAAGGGTCTTTGTATGGGGCAACGGGACTACGCACTAGACGTCACTAGGAACATCGGGACTATTGCCCACATCGATGCCGGTAAAACAACGGTCACCGAAGGTATACTGTATCGTACTGGTATCGTGCACCGAATTGGTGCGGTTCACGAGGGTGAAGCCACCATGGACTGGATGTCTCAGGAGCAGGAGCGTGGTATCACCATTACTTCGGCCGCGACCACGTGTTTCTGGAACGACCACCGCATCAACATCATCGATACGCCCGGCCATATCGACTTTACGGTCGAGGTCGAACGCTCCCTACGGGTGCTTGATGGCGCGGTCGTAATTTTTGACGGCAAGATGGGCGTGGAGCCGCAGTCGGAAACGGTGTGGCACCAGGCGGACAAATACCACGTTCCCCGGATATGCTTTATTAATAAGATCAACCAAACCGGTGGCGACTTCTACGAGAGCTTGGAAACCATCCAGGAGCAGCTCAGCAGTAACGCCTACCCGATCCACTTGCCGATCGGCCATGAACAGGATATCAACGGTGTCGTTGATCTGATCGAAATGAAATCATACACCTATAGCAATTACAGCGATAAAGAGCTGCACGTCGATGACGTACCCGAGGATATGCGTGAAAAGTGCGAACGTTATCGCCAGCATTTGATCGAGGGTGCGCTGGAAAATGATGACGAGCTGCTGGAGAAGTACCTGGAAACCGGTGATCTGAGTGTGGATGAAATTAAATCCGCTGTCAGAAAGTCAGTGTTGACCGGACAGTTCTTTCTGATTACCGGCGGCGACGGGCGAGGTGTGATCGTGGAAAAATTACTGGACGCCGTTACTGATTTTCTCCCCAGTCCGCTGGATGTGCCGCCCGCTGAAGGAGAAGACCCGAAAACCGGTGACACGATTACCCGGACCGCTGATGACGAGGGTCCGTTCGCGGCCTTGGCTTTTAAAATCGCAGCCGATCCGTACGTGGGTAAACTAACCTTTTTCCGCGTCTATTCGGGCACTCTGAAAACCGGTTCATACGTACTAAATGCCAATACCGGTGAAAAAGAACGCGTCGGAAGAATCGTGCGACTGCACTCTAACCACCGTGAGGAAGTCGACGAAGTATATACTGGCGATATTGCGGCCGCGGTCGGATTGAAGAAGACGACGACCGGTGACACATTATCCGAGGCGGACCAACCTATCATGCTGGAGAACATTACGTTTCCCGATCCGCCGGTCCAGGTGGCGATCGAACCCAAGACCAAAGCCGACCAGGAAAAGATGTCCCAGGCCCTGCAACGTTTGGCCGAAGAAGACCCTACATTTCAGCTGTCCACGGATGAGGAGACCGGACAGACGCTGGTTGCCGGTATGGGCGAATTGCACTTACACATCATCGTTGATCGTTTGAAACGCGAGTTCAAAGTCGATGCCAACGTTGGCAACCCGCAGGTAGCCTACCGTGAAGCCATGAAAAAACCGGTCAAAAATATCGAAGCTCAATTCATCAAACAAAGCGGCGGACGCGGACAGTACGGTCACGTCATCATCGATGCTGAACCTTTGGAGCGCGGGGAAGGGTTCCAGTTCGAGAACAAGATCGCAGGCGGCGTCATACCCAAAGAATTCATAAATCCGATCGAGCAAGGCATTAAAGAAGCTCTGGCAAGCGGTATTGTGGCCGGATACCCGGTTATCGACGTAGGAGTCGTGTTGCATGATGGCTCATATCACGAGGTCGACTCTTCGGAGGTCGCTTTCAAAATGGCCGGTTCCATGGCGATCCAGGATGCGGTTAAACAATCGAATCCGGTGTTACTAGAGCCGATCATGCGAGTCGACGTTACCATGCCCGAAGAGTTTATGGGTGATGTCATGGGCGACATTAATTCCCGCCGCGGCCGCGTGGAATCCATGGGCGACCGGGCTAAGGCCAAACTCGTCGAAGCTTATGTGCCGCTGGCTGAGATGTTCGGGTACGAAACCGATCTCCGCTCTATGACCCAAGGACGAGCGGCCAGCTCGATGGAACTGTCCCATTACGAAGAAGTGCCTTCGAATGTCGCCGAAACTATCATCGGATCTCAGACGTCCTCCAAAAATGAATAGATCTGCGCGGTCGTCTTGTATTGTGCGTAGCGCCCCATGAGATTTCCCGGGTAAAAATTTACCCAACAGGGGTTTACAAGAACTGCGGCAAAACGTATAATCACAACCTGATGAAAAAGCGCCATACGGCGCCTGATGAATAACAGAGTTAACGCATGTAAGGAGTAATCACATGGCTGACTTCCAACGCGATAAGACGCACATCAATGTCGGAACCATGGGACACGTTGACCATGGTAAAACCACATTAACTGCCGCTATCACGACCGTATTGGCGGAAAAGAATCCAACAGAAACGAACAAAAAGGTCGCTTACGAGCAGATCGACAACGCGCCGGAAGAACGCAACCGCGGCATTACGATCGCTACGTCCCACAACGAGTACGAGACCGAAAACCGTCACTACGCCCACGTGGATATGCCCGGCCACGCCGACTACGTCAAGAACATGGTTACCGGTGCTGCCCAGGTAGACGGAGCGGTTCTGGTAGTTTCGGCGGCTGACGGTCCGATGCCCCAAACCAGGGAGCACGTGCTTCTGGCCCGCCAGGTTGGCGTACCCAGCGTCGTAGTCTACTTGAACAAAACCGATCTGGTTGATGACGATGAACTGGTTGACTTGGTCGAAATGGAAGTCCGTGAACTTCTGGAAGAATATGACTATGACAAAGACGCGCCTATCGTCAAAGGTTCGGCCCTGAAAGCGGTCGAAGGCGACGAAAAAGAGCAGGATGCCATCATGGAGCTGCTCCAGTCCATGGACGACTACTTCCCCGAACCCCAACGCGAGCTCGATAAAGATTTCCTGATGCCGATCGAAGACGTCTTTTCCATCAAAGGGCGCGGTACGGTCGCGACCGGTCGTGTTGAGCAAGGCGAAGTCACCAACGGTGATGACATAGAAATCGTTGGATTGCGCGATACGGTCAAGACGACCGTCACGGGTGTTGAGATGTTCAACAAATCGCTCGATAAAGGACAAGCTGGCGACAACGTCGGCGTATTGCTCCGCGGCGTTGAGCGGGAAGACATCGAGCGCGGCCAGGTATTAGCCAAACCCGGCACGATTACCCCGCACACCGAATTCGAAGCCGAAGTCTACGTTCTCAACAAAGATGAAGGCGGCCGGCACACCCCATTCTTCACCGGATATAAGCCCCAGTTTTACTTCCGAACCACTGATGTTACCGGCGAGGTTACATTGACCGAGGGGACCGAAATGGTGATGCCGGGTGACAATGCCACGTTCCAAGTCAAGTTGATCCAACCGATCGCCATGGAAGAAGGACTCCGGTTCGCGATCCGTGAAGGCGGAAAAACGGTCGGCGCCGGTGTTGTGACAAAAATCACCAAATAGTTTACGCCAAGAAACATAAGGCATATCATGAACACATTGACATTCGGTTCCAATATGGCGACAGAAAAGGAGCACTCTCGTGGCTGAGGCAACAAAACAGCGTATCCGTATCCGGTTAAAAGCCTACGATCACAAATTGGTTGATCAATCGGCCAAGCAGATTATCGATACGGCGCTCCGGACCGGAGCCAATGTGTCCGGACCGGTGCCGCTTCCGACCGACCGAAGCGAATACACGGTCGTCCGCGGGCCGTTCAAACATAAGGATTCCCGTGAACAATTCGAAATGCGCGTTCATAAACGGTTGATCGATATCACCGAACCCACGGACAAAACCATCGACAATCTCATGAACCTGAGTTTACCGACCGGTGTCGATACCGAAATAAAAATGTGACGTATGCGTCAAAAACCGGAGCGTACTGACATTTCGTTTGGCGGGATACTATTCCAGCATTCTGTCAGTATCGATTCGAAACTTTTGGCGTTACGGCACCGTGCCGGTCACTGGGGACTGCCAAAGGGGCACTCAGAGCATGATGAGGCCCCAATCCAGACAGCTGAACGTGAAATTCGCGAAGAAACGGGCATCGAGGATGTAAGCTTGCAATCAGAGCCAACGTTTTCCCAAAAGTACACGTTCGAAGATGACAACACGGTATATCACAAAACCGTAACCTATTTTCTGGGTATGACATCTCAGCACAGGGTAACGACACAACCGGCCGAAATCATAGAATATCGATGGGTCGGGCTTGAAGAAGCGCGAGCTCTCCTTGTAGTTAACGGCAATGTCAATGAAGCGCTGGAGCAAGTTCGGGAGTATCTGCAATCAAAACATATATAACCGGTTTGATGTCACGTCTCGTCAAGCAAGCGCAAGTTTGATTTAATAGAAGGTAATGACACGCAACACATCCGCCAAACAGACCGAAACCGACTCAGCGTATTTTTTGAAAATATTGCTGTTTTTTATCGTCGGGGCAATCTGGATTGAGATAACGGCCTGGAACGCTTCTTTGCCGCTCGGATTAGTGCTCGGGTTGGTGTTTGCCAGCCATGATCATTTCCAGATCGACCGGAAGATCGAATACGCGGTACTGCTGATAGCGGCCATCGTGAGTTTCATCGCGCCGATCGGTATCGTTGCCCAAATATGACAGCCCGTTCATACCATACGCCCAGGTCCCGTAAAAAACGACACCGATCCTCCGGGTCAAAACGGCATAGGCGGCACTGGTTCGTGTACGGAATCGGTCTTGTCGTAGTTATATCCGGAATCGGAGCCGGTGCCTATTGGTGGTACACGCAGCCACGGACCGCCGAGATAGCTTACCAGCCGTGCCGGATCGAATACGGCACCGTCGTGGCCGAATGGGAAGGTACGGACAGGGACGCTCCATGGAACGACGCCAACCACCACTATCAACTTCGTCGGTTTAGCCTCCGTGCTACGGCGCCGGATGTCTTTTTCCCGAATACGATCGAATCTCCGCCTACCCGGATAGCGACCGGTGGTGAGGATACCTGCAAGAACGAGTTCGATGAAACAGTGGATGTGGCCGCGGAACGGTATCGATGGCATGGAGCCAGGACAACGGCTCTGCGCCTGGGAAGACCGTCCTCAGCACCGTTACCCGGGGCAGTGCGTATGCCGGAGGTTGCCAAACCTGCTGACCCCGGCTTGAAGGTGCCGACGCTTGGAAAACCCCGATCAGCCGCGGTGTGGGTGGATGATGGCGGGTCGGCGTCGCTCAGTCATGATGGTCAGCGCCAGCAATGGTGGTGCATCAACGCGCCTGGGTGCGGAAGCATCGCTGGGCAACGCCATAATGCACAGGTTGCACGGGGTGCGGGGTATCAATACGTGCCTGATAATTGTCCGCCGGGTATTTCATGTCATGGTAATTGGCGGGACGGAAAAGGTACGCCGCGTGTCATTGGACGCACCCATGGTATGCTGCAGCCGTTCGACATGCGGCTGTCAGCCGTTTCAACCTATGCCGATACGGTCGGAGCCGCTGTTTTAGTAACGTTCAAATACCCCGAACAAACCACTATACAAACGTCACTCACTGGTACACCGGGAAGTATTGCTCCGGGTGCTTCCTTTGAAACTGATCTGACTCTCCATAAGAAAGGTCCGGCCGTGGATTCACTGACCGTGAAGGCCGATACGACCGGCCATCCCATACGCAACAAAGAACCCGTTCGATTAACCCGGTCACAGATATCCCGTTTGAATACGGCCGATACGGTCCAACTTCCCGTGCGTTTCCGGTTAAGCGACGAAGCGCAATCCGGGATGTGTCATAGTATACCGCTTACCATAGCGAAAGTTGAGGCGGATACGTCTTTAGCGAATCCCGAGGTAGCATATTGCGTGGCAGCCGAGGAAACCCGTATTCAATATCAAGTGCGCACCCGCGGCGCTATCGACACGAACACCGAAACATTCAAAACCCAGGTGGCTCATACGCTGCGGGATTCTCGCGGGTGGACGGCAGCAAACATTACGTTTGACCGGGTGGCAAATGGCGGTGATTTCACCTTGTGGTTGGCGTCCGCGGATGCCGTGTCCGATTTTTCCAGCGGATGCAGCCCCCAGTATAGTTGCCGTGTCGGGTCGAATGTGATCATCAATGATACGCGGTGGCAAAACGCGACACCGGCTTGGAACCAAGCGGGTGGTGGTCTGCGGAATTATCGTCACATGGTGATCAATCATGAAGTCGGGCATTTTCTCGGGCTCGGGCACCGTAGCTGCCCGGGAGCGGGGCAAGCGGCGCCGATTATGATGCAACAATCGATTGATCTAGATGGATGCCGGTTTAACCCATGGCCGTTACCGGGAGAACTCGAGCGTATATGATACCGTCATTCGACCCCGGACTCATGGAAGTGCTCCAGTTGACATCTGTTTCACGGTGTTGATATACTCACTCGAGTATTCCTGACACGGGGAGCAGGACAGTAACTCCTGTATAAGTGCCGTTGCCGAAAGGGACGGCACGATTTATGGATGATGTATAGCGAGGATATAAATGAAAGCATTACTCGGGCGCAAGCTCGGTATGAGCCAGATATTTTCCGAGGAAGGGACCGCGACACCAGTCACGCTGGTGCAGGCCGGCCCGTGTACCGTGGTCGGACTTCGAACAGCGGAAACCGATGGCTATGCGGCCGTGCAGCTAGGATTTGAAACCGATAAACATCCCAAGAAACCACAACAAGGGCAGTTCACGGATGCGAACGCAACTCCTCGGTATGTCCGTGAAATCCGCGGTGAGCATGAAGTCCAAACCGGCGACACGCTTCAGGCGGACGTATTCGAAGCCGGAGACACCCTGACCGTAACCGGAACCAGTAAAGGACAGGGTTTTACGGGCACGATCAAGCGGTACAATTTCAGTCGTGGTCCAGAAACCCATGGTTCACGCAACCAGCGCAGACCTGGATCAATCGGTGGCATGTATCCCCAAAAAGTATGGAAGGGCAAAAAGATGCCAGGCCGGAGCGGCAACGAAACGATTACCCAAAAAAACCGAGCAGTTGTCGCGGTAGACACTGCAAACAACATCATAGCCATTAAAGGCGCCGTACCCGGCAAACGAGATGGACTCGTTGTTTTGAAAGGAGACTCGTAATGGCGACCGCCCCGACGTTTACCAAGACCGGTAACGCTTCATCGCGTAACACGACACTTCCCGAATCGGTATTTTCGACGCCTTCAATTTCCCATGATCTGCTGCATCAGGCATATGTCGTTCAGCGCTCTCACGACCACGCACACGGAGCACACACTAAGAGTCGTGGTGATGTTCGTGCCAGCGGTCGGAAGATCAAGCCGCAGAAATACACTGGTGGAGCCCGTGCCGGAACTAGCACCAGTCCGATGCGTCGGGGCGGTGGGGTCGCGTTCGGTCCCAAGGGCAGCGAAGTACGACGGAAACAGATTAACAAATCAGCTAAACGAGCAGCTCTCCGACACGCCTTGTCACTCCAAGCCCGGGAAGAAGCAGTCGTCGTCATAGAGGACTTTGCGCTTGACGGAAAAACCAAATCCGCTCGAACGTTGCTCGACTCTTTACCGGTTCAAGGCACAATCGTGTGTGTGGTTGAGCAATTCGACTCCCTTATACAACGGAGCCTGCGGAATATCCCGAACGTATTTTTGACGGATTCGGCCTCCTTGAACGTAGTCGATGTGGTGGATGCGGATTATGTAGTATTCACCCGGAACGGGCTGAACGCAATGCAACAGAGAATGGAGGCGTCGTCATGATCGTGCGTCCGGTTATTTCAGAAAAAGCTATCGCCCAAACCGATGAAGAAAACACCTATGTGTTTTATGTCCCGATTTCGGCTAACAAGCATACCATAGCGTCCGAGGTAGCGCAGCGGTTCGATGTCACGGTAACGCGGGTGCGAACTGCTGTTTTGAAAGGAAAATCCAAACGTATGCCGGTTCGCCGTGGCCAGAAATTGATATCGGGTCGACGGAGTGATATGAAAAAGGCGTATGTCACGCTCCAGGAAGGCGACAGTATATCAATGTTTGAGGGGAGTGAATAATGGCAGTCAAAAGATATAAACCGACCACACCCGCCCGTCGGGGCATGAACGCCGAAGACACGTCCGCTGTTACGAACAAGAACCCGCAGAAATCCCTGACACGTGCTCAGAACAATCGATCAGGCCGGAGTACCCACGGCGCGGTAACCGTCCGCCGTCGCGGCGGAGGCACCAAACGCCGGTACCGGTTAATTGATTTCGATCTTGAACCAGGTACCGATGCGATCGTGGAAGCCATTGAGTATGACCCGAATCGATCCAGTCACATCGCACGCATCAAGAAACAGGACGGCAGTTATAGCTATGTGCTGGCTGGCAGCAAGATGGACGTGGGCGATCATGTCCAAGCCGGTAACGATGTACCGGTGAAACAAGGCAACCGGATGCCGCTTTCTCACATACCTCTGGGAAGCAGTGTCTACAACATCGAAGCCACGCAGGGCAAAGGCGGCCAGTTCGTGCGAAGCGCCGGCGCACGGGCGCAAGTGACGTCCAGGGAAGGCGATTCGGTGTATGTGCGTTTGCCGAGCGGTGAAGTTCGCTTGATACACCGGAGTTGTTACGCTACACTAGGCACCGTTGGTAACGAACAGCACCAGAATGTCAAGATTGGCAGTGCTGGACGGAATCGTCGAAAAGGCAAGCGACCGAGCGTACGCGGCAAGGCAATGAACCCCGCCGATCACCCGATGGGCGGCGGTGAAGGATTGACCAAACCGGGCAGACTCCCCCGGACTCCGTGGGGCAAGCCCGCTGTCGGCAAGAAAACCCGCCACCGCAAACGCGGCAATAACGCTATCGTCCGGAGACGGACAAAGAAGAGGAAGTAGTATGTGTGGATCGAAGACGCAAAACGCAACATTTGGACTCAAGACTCGTGAAACAGCTCGCGGATCATATGCGAGTGTTGCTTCTTATGCCGTGGCGCGTGTTTCATGTACGGGTTTTGGAGGTCAGATATGAGCCGATCGCTCAAAAAAGGTCCGTATATTGACCAGCGCTTGCAGCGCAAAGTGGAGGCAATGGGCACTTCGGACAAAACCGTAATCAAAACTTGGGCCAGAGCAGCAACTATCACGCCGGAAATGGTCGGCAAGACTATCGCGGTGCATAACGGAAAAGTCCACGTTCCGGTGCTAATCACCGAAAATATGGTCGGGCACAAACTCGGCGAATTCGCGCCCACCCGGAAGTTTAAAGGTCATGGCGGTAAACTCGCCAAAGGAGAGAAGTGATGAAGGCGGTCGCCAAGGGTGTCCGGGTTCCGCCGCGGAAGATGAATGTGGCCGCTTCTTTGGTACGGCGCCGCACGGTTGATGACGCGTTGACGATTCTTGAACATACCCCCCGCCGGGCGGCTGAACACCTCCGTGATGTCATTAAAAGTGCTGCCGCCAATGCCGAACATAATGACAAGTACGAGACGGAGCAGTTGCGAATCGACACCATAGAAGTTAATACCGGCGGAATGATCGTTCGGGGTCGACCGGCAGCCCGGATGAACGTACATCCGCACCGCCACCGTCTGAGCAACGTGAAAGTGCAGTTACAAGCAGTGGAAGACGAAGGAGAGATAACCAATGGGACATAAGATAAACCCGATCAGTTTCAGACTACCGCTTCAGAAGGATTGGCAGTCCAAATGGTTCGCCAGCAAACAGGATTATGCTCAGGCCTTAGAGGAAGATATGCGGATCCGGGAAGTCATCCAGAATTATCTGGGGCGCCGGGCAGCCATTGACCGCATAGAGATCGAACGTTCACCCAACAGTGTCAACGCCACCATTTATACGGCACGCCCCGGTGTGGTTATCGGTCGCGGTGGCGGCGGCGTTGAGGAACTGAAGCAAAAGTTGGCACGCCATATCGACTCACCGCTCAATCTCAATATCGAGGAAGTCAAGCAGCCCGAACTCAGGGCCCAACTGGTCGCTGACAATATCGCCAACCAACTGGAAAAGCGGACGTCCTTCCGGCGAGCGATCAAGTCGGCCACGGACAGTACGATGCGAGCGGGCGCTCAAGGTGTTAAGGTTACCGTATCCGGTCGGCTGAATGGTGCCGATATGGCTCGGACCCAACAGGAAGTCGAGGGGAGTATACCCTTGCACACATTACGGGCACATATCGATTACGCTCAAGCGGACGCGGTCACGACGTACGGGAGTATCGGTGTGAAAGTCTGGATTTATCGAGGCGAGGTGTAAGATCATGTTATTACCCAAAAAAACCAAATACCGTAAGGCAATGAAGGGCCGTATCAGCGGCGTTGCCCAGCGCGGTAATCAGATCAGTTTCGGGTCGTACGGATTGCAGGCACAGACCGCTGAGCGAGTCACCTCACGGCAAATCGAAGCAGCACGCCGGGCGATGACCCGCTACGTGAAACGTGGCGGCAAGATATGGATTCGCATTTTCCCCGATATACCCGTTACGCGAAAAGGCGAGGAAATGCCCATGGGAAGCGGAAAAGGAGCGCCCGAATTCTTCGTCGCCCGGGTGCGACCCGGCACGATCATGTTCGAGATGGCCGGCGTCGATGAGAAAACGGCCCAGGAAGCTATGCGGCTGGCCGGGCATAAATTGCCGGTTAAAACCAAGTTTATAACCCGGAATATACCAGGGGAGACGGAAGTATGAAGACGGAAGAGTTACGCCAGCAATCCATAGAAGAGTTACGCCAGCAGCTTGCCAAAGATGAAGCCGATCTGGCAGACTTTATGGTTGATGTCAGAACCAAAGAGGTAGACGATATCCGCCGCGGTCGACGGTTGCGGAAAGAAATTGCCCGTATCAAGACGATTATCAGGGAAAAGGAGTTGGAATAATGGCCAGAACAATGACAGGCAGAGTCGTATCCGACGGCATGGACAAGACGGTAACCGTTGCGGTCGATCGGGTAAAGATGCACCGGATTTATCAGAAACGGTATAAAGCGACCAGTACGTTTCTGGCCCATGACGAGGATAATGCCTGCAGCAAAGGTGACCGGGTGACTATCGAAGAAATGCGGCCGTTAAGTAAGCGGAAACGGTGGCGCGTAAAGACGATCGTCGAAAAGGCACAGTTGGTATGATACAGCAGGAAAGCCGTCTCAAAGTAGCCGACAACAGTGGAGCGCGCGAGTTGCAATGCATCAAGGTGCTCGGGGGTAGTAAACGTCGATATGCTCGGTTGGGCGATGTATTTATTGCCAGCGTTAAATCCGCCACACCCGGTGCAGCTATCAATAAAAAGGACGTGGTTCGCGCGGTCGTGGTGCGCTCCAGCGATATTACCCAGCGACATGACGGCTCATCGATCAGATTCGACGAAAACGCGGCGGTCGTCATCGATTCAGGAAAAAATCCGCGCGGAAGTCGTGTATTCGGTCCAATTGCCCGTGAGCTCAGGGAGAAAAAATTCGGCAAAATAATTTCGCTGGCGCCGGAGGTTTTGTGATGAAAAATTTCAAGCTGCGCGTTTCAAGTTTAAGACATAAGAGTCCGGCGCAGACCGAGAGTCGTCCGATGCCCGTCGGCTCGGGCGTCCAAAGGGGGCGAGTATGAAAATCAAGAAAGGCGATACGGTGATTGTGCGATCCGGCAAAGATAAAGGGAAAACCGGCACGGTTACCAAGGTTAACCCTGAGTTGAACGAAATCGTAGTAGATGGTATAAATGTAGTGAAACGACATCTGAAGCCGTCGCAGACTAACCCCAAAGGGGGTATTGTGGAGGCAAACGCCCCCCTTAACGCGAGTAACGTCGGTCTCGTCCACCCCGATAAGAAGCAACAAGGTAGCCGGGTCGGATACGAATTCAAGGACGGCAAGAAGGTGCGCGTCTATCGCCAAGCTGAGAATAAGGAAGTCAAAAGCGAATGAGTCGATTACTGGAACACTACCAGAACCAAGCTATGCCGGATCTGCAGACGCGGTTGGGGATAAGCAATGTGCACCAGGTGCCGCGGATCGAGAAGATCGTGTTAAACGTAGGGGCCGGACGGGCTATCCAGGATTCGCGTGTACTTGAAACCGCGGTGAACACCCTGGGTAAGATCACCGGACAGCAACCGGTCAAAACCAAGGCCAAACACAGCGTTGCCGGGTTTAAGTTACGACAAGGGCAGCCTATCGGTGTCAAGGTTACACTGCGTGGTGCGCGGATGTACGAATTTTTGGACCGCTTGGTAACGGTGGTGTTGCCGCGAACCCGGGATTTCAGAGGTTTGTCAGAGAAGTCGTTCGACCCCGATGGCAATTACAGCCTCGGTATTGCCGATCAGAGCGTTTTCCCTGAACTTTCCTACGAAGATTCACAAATTACCCACGGTTTGCAAATCAATATTATAACCAATAGCGATCCTGAGCAGTCATACGCACTGTTATCCGCATTAGGGTTGCCGTTCGAAAGGAGCGATGATGGCTAGGAAAGCACTGTGGATCAAGGCCCGGAAAACCAAATACCCGACCCGCCAAGTCAATCGGTGCAATCGCTGCGGCCGCTCCCGCTCCTATATGCGCCAATTCGGTTTGTGCCGAATATGCTTCCGTGAACTGGCCAGTCAAGGTAAACTGCCCGGAGTAAAGAAAGCGAGCCGATGATGTTCGACCCGATAGCCGATATGCTGACCAGAATCAGGAATGCGACTGCCGTGAACAAAACCGTGGTAGATGTCCCGTATTCAAAGGCCAAAGCCTCCATAGCCGAGGTTTTAACCAATTACGGTTATGTGGCCGGGTATGAAGTAACCGATGACGCGAAGCCGCTCGTCCGCCTTCAACTTCAGGAAGAAGGCCAGGCGAATCCGATTACCGAAATACACCGCATCTCCAAGCCCGGACGCCGCGTGTATGCTCCAGCGGATGAAATACCGACCGTTTTGCGGGGCAGGGGTATGGTAATACTTTCCACTTCCAGTGGCGTCATGAGCGGTTCTGATGCCCGCCAACAGGGAGTTGGTGGTGAAATAATGTGTAAAGTGTGGTAGTTATGCAAATACGAGCTATAAATCACTGGAACAAAATTTGTATATCGGAGAACAACCGGAAGGAGCGATCATGAGTCGTATCGGCGCATTACCCATCGACATACCGGATGGGGCCGAAGTTTCGGTTGACAAAAAAACCGTGCATGTACGCGGCCCCAAGGGTGAACTCAACATATCCGTGCTTGCTGGTACGAGCGTGCAACAGGAAGAGAATCAACTTGTTGTATCCCGGCGCAATGATAAGCCGGTCGCCAAAGAGCGTCACGGTCTGATGCGAACGCTACTTGCGAATGCTATCCAGGGAGCAACCGAGGGCTTCACCAAATCCTTAGAGATCAACGGTGTCGGGTTTAGAGCACAGGTGGACGGAAGTACCGTGATACTGAACATCGGATACTCCCAACCCCGGCATGTTGCCTTACCCGAAGGTATTACGGCCACCGTCGAAGACAACGTACTTACCATCAGCGGTGTGGACAAACAATTAGTAGGCCAGGTAGCTGCTAACATCAGAAGCTTACGACCGCCCGAACCGTACAAAGGCAAAGGCTTGTCATATACAAATGAACGGGTTCGCCGCAAGGCCGGCAAGACCGCGGGAGCAGGCAAATGAGCACACAAAGCAGATTAGCCAGAACCAAACAACAGGTACGGGGTACGTCTGACCGCCCCCGCTTGAGCGTGACGGTTTCCAACGCCCACGTGTATGCCCAGATCATAGACGACACCGTTGGCCACACGCTCGCATTCAGCTCTTCTCATGCCGGTGGCGTGAGTGGTACGATGACGGAAAAAGCGCAATGGGTCGGCAGTGATATCGCCGGTAAAGCCCAAAAAGCCAATATAACCCGGGTCGTATTCGACCGAAGAAGCAGAAAATTCCACGGACGCGTGGCGGCCCTAGCCGAAACCGCCCGGGAGCAAGGATTGGAGTTTTAGATGAGCCCCGAAGAGAGTCAAGACCAATTCCAGGAACGAGTCGTCAATGTGGACCGTGTATCCCGCGTCGTCAAGGGCGGCCGCCGGTTCCGTTTCCGTGCGCTTGTGGTTGTCGGTGACCAGAATGGTCAAGTCGGAGTGGGGCTTGCCAAAAGTGATGATGTAACTTCGGCCGTCTCGAAGGCTTCCGACCAAGCTAAGAAACACCGTATCGAAATACCGGTTGAAAACGGTACAATTCCGCATGAAGTAGAAGCCAAGCATTCCGGTGGCCATGTGCTGTTGAAGCCGGCCGGCCAGGGGACTGGAGTGATAGCCGGTGGTGCGGTCCGTGATGTGGTGGAAATGGCCGGATTGAGTAATATCCTGACGAAATCACTAGGTTCGCCCAACAAGATCAACATCAGCTACGCTACCATCGATGCGCTGCAAAAGATAATTCCCGCCCGCGAGGTTGCCCATGAAAATTCATGAATTGCAGGTATCCGGTAAAAAAACACGTAAGCGCGTAGGCCGTGGTGACGGCAGTGGCATCGGAACCACGTCCGGCCGTGGCGACAACGGGCAGAATTCCCGCAGTGGCGGCAGGGTTTCCCCGGGCTTTGAAGGTGGCCAAACCCCGATTTCCAAACGGATCCCCAAGAGCCGCGGCTTCAAAAAACTTTCTCGCGAGTGGACGCTTATCCATACCGACCAATTGAATGTCTTTTCCGAAGGCTCGCGAGTGGACGCATCGACGCTTAAAGAGCAAGGATTACTGAAAGATGACGATCAACCCGTGAAACTACTGTATCGAGGAGACGTGGAACATCCGGTCCACGTGGTCGTCGGCAGCGTTAGCCGGAATGCCAGGACGGCAGTAGAAAATGCCGGGGGTACGGTAACCCAAGGGTGGCAGGAGTAGATGCAACACGGGCGATTAAAACAGTTACTGACCAATCGTGACATCAGAAAACGCTTACTTGGCGTTTTCGGTATCATATTCCTGTTTCGTGTGCTTGCGCATATCCCGATCCCGATCGGTGATACGACAACTCTGAAACAATTTCTGGAAAACATTCTCTCTTCCAACCAACTGTTCGGTCTGGTCGATTTGTTCTCGGGAGGGGCGGTGGCCAACTTTTCCATCGCCATTATCGGGTTGGCGCCTTTTATTAACGCGTCCATCATCATGCAGTTACTGTCGTATGCTCTGCCAAAGTTCTCAGAGCTGAAAAAGGAAGGAGAAGAAGGCCGGCGCAAGATCAACCAATACACCCGGTATTTGACACTTCCTTTAGCGATCGGACAGTCGATCGGCACCATCTTTTTTATCAGGCAATTGGCTATACAGCAGACCCAGACCGACATCATCGGCGACCCGACTCTCGCCGAGTGGGCGGTCATGGTAACCTGTATTACCGGTGGCAGTATGTTGCTGATGTGGCTGGGCGAAATCGCGACCGAGAAGGGGGTCGGTAACGGCATTTCAATCCTGATCGCCTCCAGTATCATCGCTCAGTTGCCGAACATCTTTGGTCAGGCGCTGTCCCTGGCTCAAGCCAGCAGTCAGCAAATGATGACCGTCATCCTATTCGCGGCCGGCGCGTTAGTCGTCACTTACTTCATCGTCAAACTGAATGAAGCCCAACGGACGGTCCGGGTGTCCTATGCCAAACGTATGCAGGCGAGCGGGTACGGCGGCGTGGAATCAGAGCTGCCTATACGTGTTTTGACCGCCGGTGTCATCCCGATTATCTTTGCCATTGCCTTTATGTCTGTACCGACGTTTCTGGGTCAGCTCTTTCAAAACGCCGATGCGGTCTGGTTGGCCGAGTTTGCGACCAATCTGACAGTCTGGTTCAACCCGTCCAGTGCTATCTATGCGGTTGCCTACTTCGGGCTGGTTATCGCTTTTACGTACTTTTACACCGGCATTGCTTTCAACCCCACTGATATCGCGGAAAACCTGCAAAAACAAGGCGGGTTTATTCCCGGCATTCGACCCGGGAAACAGACCGAGGAATATTTACGACGCATTGTTAATCGCATCACGCTGTTCGGTTCTGTCAGCCTCGGTGTCATCGCCGTACTCCCCTTTATCGGTGAACAGCTAACCGGGAGTTCGGTGTTGACATTCGGCGGTACTGGGCTGTTAATTGTTGTCAGTGTCGCGATCCAGACTATGCGGCAACTCGATTCACAGATTATTAGTGCGTCGTATGAATAAGACGTGGAGGCAGAAGCGGATTAGTTGGTCGATATACATCTGCTTAGAGGGTTTACAGGGTGATAAAAAGTGCGTATAATTGAGGATTGTAATTTTTAGGTATGGCCAGCAGTAAGGAAGTTATAGAATTTGAGGGTACAGTACTCGAGACACTGCCGAACGCGATGTTTCGGGTAAAGCTCGAAAACGGGCATGAAGTACTTGCTGTTATTGCTGGCAAGATGCGTATGCATTATATCAAGATCGTTCCTGGTGATACGGTCACGGTGGAGATGACGCCGTACGATTTGTCCAAGGGTCGGATCACGTATAGGCATAAATAAGCAAGGGTTAGAGTTATGAAGGTGCAAGCAAGTGTCAAAAAACGGTGTGTTCGGTGCAAACTCATTCGTCGCAGTGGGGTCGTCCGGGTCATATGCTCTAATCCACGACATAAACAGAGGCAGGGATGATGAACGCAGGTTTTAGTTTACGGACTATAGATTGTAGTCAAGACGCGCATATCCACGGTAAAAGTGGTAGCTGTCACTTCACGGGAGGGGCCCGGTAATGGCGCGTGTAGCACGGGTCGATATCCCTGATAGCAAACGGGTCGCTGTTTCTTTGACGTATATCAAAGGAATCGGCGATACGAGTGCCCGAAACATCCTTAAAGAGACCGGCGTAGATCCAGATACCCGAGTTAAAGACTTGACCGAAACCGAGTTGAGCAGCATCCGCGAGATCATCGAGAACCAATATATCGTGGAAGGCGATCTGGCGCAGCGGATTCGCACGAACGTCAGTCGTCTACGCGAGATAAACAGTTATCGCGGCGTTCGTCACAAGTCAGGGTTGCCGGTCCGCGGTCAACGGACTCAGAAAAACGCCCGTACCAGAAAAGGCCGGCGCAGTTCAATCGGTAGTATGCAAAAGTAATATGAGAATAAGGTAGTTCATGGCGCAACAGGCGAAATCCACTAAAAAGAAGAAGCGTACAGTTCCGAGTGGACAAGTGCACGTCCAAGCGACGTTCAATAACACCATCGTGACGTTCACCGACACGAGTGGCAAAACGCTGGCGTGGTCGAGTGCGGGTTCGGCCGGCTTCAAAGGATCGCGTAAAGGCACGGCATATGCCGCCCAGGTAGCGAGCAAGAACGCGGCCGAGAAAGTCAAAGACCATAAAGTCAAAGAGGTATCCGTGTTCGTTAAAGGTATCGGCCAGGGACGGGAAGCCGCTGTCAGGGCGCTCATGAATACCGATATGGAAGTTAGAAGTATCAAAGACGTGACCGGTGTACCGCATAACGGATGCCGACCGAGAAAGCCACGGAGGATCTAGGATATGCAACACGCAACACGCAACACGCAACACGCAAAGCAAGCAATAAACGGACAGTTCGTTCCGTATTGGCTATTTCCTGTTGTGTGTTCCACGCGATTGAAAGGAGCGTTGTAATGGCGCGAAATCGACAACCGATCGTTAAGCAAAGCCGCCGCGAGGGAACGGCATTACACCCCAAAGCCCATAAAGTCATGGTACGCCGAAAAGCATTGCCGGGTGAACGGGCTGGTGCTCGTCGTAGCAAGACCACCCAGTACGGGCAACAATTGCGTGAGAAGCAAAAAGTTAAGCGTATGTACGGCCTGCTGGAGAAACAATTCCGCCGTCTCGTGGAAGAGGCCGAGCGCCAAAACGGCATTACCGGTGAGATTCTGTTGCAACTGCTGGAGCGCCGACTCGACAATGTCGTATACCGCTTGCATTTGGCTTCAAGCCGGAAAGCAGCCCGACAATTGGTCACGCACGGGCATATCATGCTGAATGGTCGGCGGGTTGACGTGCCGTCCATACGGGTTAGAGTTGGTGATGAAATCACGGTCCGCCCCAAAAGCGCCAAAAACGCGTATTTCCAATCCCTGGAGATTGACCAAAAGGTTGATTTGAGCTGGTTGTCGTTCGATACAACCAAGCTGAAGGCCACGGTCACAGGGGAGCCGAACCGTGATGAGGCTGAGCCAGGAATCAGTGAACAATTAATAATTGAATTTTACTCAAGACAATAGGAGAACATACCATGTACGCTATTCATCTACCAGACATTACCAAAAGCGACGAAGACGCCACGCACGGCACATTCGTGGTCGAGCCGCTGCATCGCGGGTACGGAGTGACACTCGGAAACTCCATACGCCGTGTGTTGCTGTCATCGCTCGGCGGTGGCGCGGTTACGGCCTTTAGTGTAGAAGGAGCAAGCCACGAGTTCACCAGCCTGGACGGCGTCAAAGAAGACGTGGTGCAGATCACCTTGAACTTGAAGCGCCTGCGTTTCCGGGTTTACACCGATGATCCGCAGACTGTGACTCTCAAGAAGAAAGGCAAAGGCGAAGTGACCGGCGCTGATATTTCGGGCACCGCTGATGTAGAAGTCGCCAATCCGGAACAAATTATTGCTACCCTGGATGATGACAAGACCGAACTCAATATGACATTGCAAGTGGAGAAAGGTCGCGGCTATGTACCGGTGGATGAGCGTCACGAACAACTGCCGGTCGGTATGATCGCCATCGACGCACTCTTCTCCCCGGTCGACCGAGTCCGTTATAAAGTGGAAAATACCCGTGTCGGTCAGATTACTGACTTGGATAGACTGACACTGGAAATCGTAACCGACGGCACGATAACTCCGAGTCAGGCCATGCAGCAATCGGCCGAGATACTCGTGAACCAGTTCAATGTATTGGCTGGAGCTGAAGGAAACGAAGCTGTTGAATCACCTGAAGAAGACGGGGATGAATTGGCCGTCAGCGTGGAGGATCTGGAGTTGTCGTCCCGTACCACCAACGCCCTTCAAAAGAACGGTGTTACCACGGTGAAAGATCTGGTGCAGATGAACGAATCCGAACTCAAAGGCTTGCAAGGATTCGGCGATAAGGCTCGTGATGAAGTTATGTCCAAACTCAAGGAGCTGGAGCTGAAGTAATGACGACCAAAGCGAAGACGGCCAAACTTTCCCGGCAACGGAACAAACGGAACGCCCTTATGCGGTCGTTGGCAGAATCGTTGATAGACCAGGAAAGTATTGTTACTACTGACACGAAAGCGCGCACACTTCGTCCGTACATCGAAAAACTGGTCACCAAAGCAAAAACCAACACACAAGCTCGACGACGGTTGATCCGGAGCCGTCTGAATACCGACGAAGCGACGGACAAGTTGTTCGATGTTATCGCTCCACGCTTTCACCAGCGCCCTGGTGGATACACCCGCCTGTCCCGGGCCGGTCTCAGACGGGGAGACAACGCGCCGATGACACGTATCAGTTTCGTGGAAGAAATGACTCCCCAAACAAACGCGGAATCACAACAAACGGAATCCAAAACCGGTACTTCCAAGACGGCCAAGGGAGCGCAACAGTGAGTACGTACAACCAGAAGCCGGCCGAAGTCACCCGGGATTGGTATATCGTTGATGCGTCAGGTATTACATTGGGACGACTCGCTACGGTGGTGGCCGAAAAACTGACAGGAAAACATAAACCGACCTATACGCCGCACGTTGACGGCGGGGACTGTGTGATCGTCATTAACGCTGCTAAAGTCAATGTGACCGGCAAAAAACACACCGACAAAACCTATCACCGCCACTCCGGCTACCCGGGCGGCTTGAAAACCAAAAACTTTGAACAGGAAATTGCCCAGCATCCGCAGCGGGTCATGTACCGCGCGGTTGCGGGTATGCTACCGGATAATAAATTACGCGATCAACGCTTGAAACGGTTGAAGGTATACAAAAGGGGAGAGCACCCCCACACCGCCCAACAACCCACGGAGCTACACGTATGAGCACGAAAGAAGTGCTAAACCGGCCAGTTTTTATCAACTTTATAAAAAGCGTTATCAATCCATGTTGCAAATTGTTTGTTGCATGTTGCATACGACGAGAAGGAGCATATCGTGGCTAAAGACGAACAATACTACTACGGCGTGGGACGACGGAAAGAATCGGTGGTAACCGCGCGAATTTACAGTGGCGGTCAAGCCGGTATTGCCGTTAATGATAAACCCATGGAAGACTACTTTTTGTCCGAAGAGCAGCAAGGACGAGTCAAAGCTCCGCTGACACTCCTGGACAAAGACGGCCAGTATCGGATCACACTGCACACTCGTGGTGGCGGACTCAGCGGCCAGGCGGATGCGGCGCTCCTGGCGATTGCCAACGCACTAGTCGCCATGGATCCGCAACTGCGCTCCACGCTCAAACGCGCCGGCTACATCAAGCGCGACGCCCGCGTCAAAGAACGCAAGAAATACGGCCTCAAACGTGCCCGCAAAGCTCCACAATATACCAAGCGGTAGACAAATCCCTGGAGGAGACGTATGCCCCGTGGCCAACCAGAAGTACGAATTACGTTCCAACGGGCTCTTTATCGTACTATATCGGTGCCACGTGCTGAATTATACAACTTGGAGTTACCTGATGAAGAAACCGTCGAACATGTAACTGAACAATATAAGGCAGCTTGGGCAAAGCAAGAAACTGTTATTTTGGCCGGCATGCAGGAATGTTTCGGATTCAGTTTCGAGAAAAATATTATTGATGCACACATAGTGCCTAAAGTAGTGCCTATGAGCTCACCCGTTCTTATTAATACGCGTGAAACAGATCCACAGAATTTTGTTGATGTTCTGACTCATGAGCTGTTTCACGTTTTGTTCAGTGAGAATAATGAAAATACCTCTTTCCCCGTTAAGGCAATGCTCCAGCGATACCCTGAAGAAGACGGCCAGACACGGAGTCACGTTCCGGTGCATGCTGGACTGAAATATATATACCTGGATGTGCTTGACGAACCTGACAGGCTCGAAACTGATATACAACGGTGTAAAAGTGATTTACCAGCAGGATACGCCAGGGCATGGGAGATAGTGCAGGAAAACGACTACACTCAAATCATCCGCGAGTTTTCCGAAGCCGCGAAACGATAATACATGAGGCACGTATGCAAGACACACATTTCGAGCCATCGATAATCCATGAAGATGAATACCTGCTGGTTGTCGACAAACCAGCAGGTATAACCGTGCATGCAGGAGGTGTGCGCGATGACGAACAAACGGTATTAGATGGAATCCGGGATAAAATATATGATCCAGAAAGTGACCGGCCTGGTGTCGTGCATCGGCTGGATAAAAACACCTCGGGTGTGCTCGTCGTTGCCAAAGACCCCGGAACCAAATCATTTCTCCAACAGCAATTTCAACAACGAAAGGTTAAAAAACACTATATCGCCGCCGTGCAAGGAGTACCTGATCCAAAACACGCCCGGATCGATGTGCCGGTTGGCCGCCACCCCAAAAACCCACTCAAGCGTGCTGTTCGGCCGAACGGAAGACCGGCTATAACCGAGTACCGTGCCAGGAAGATAGCAAATGATATGAGTTTACTTGACGTCTACCCGGGCACCGGGCGGACGCATCAGATACGGGTACACCTTGACTACATCGGTCATCCGGTACTGGGCGATGTGCTCTACGACGCATCGCACCCGAAATTAAATCGGCATTTCCTTCATGCTGCCGAGCTTACTTTCATTCATCCCGATACACATCGGCACACGACCTATGCCGCGGATACGCCTACGGAATTGCGGTGGAAAGAGCTCGGCTGGTAGTCCTCTCGACCGCAGATAACACGAGTGCTGCTACCAAAAACCTTCAAGACACCTGATATCAAGGTTCGGATCCTGGTAGCGAATGTGCCGGTTTTGTGGCGCTATTTCGTGGTGTATTGAAGTCATACCCGATCACGTTAGGGAAAGTTGATGTCGCATCAACATATTGTCCTATAACAATGGGCGCTCAAACGTATATACTGGTGGTATGCAAAAACGATTCGATTGGACATTGCTGGCAGCGACCGTATTGTTAGTGGCGATCGGGTTGATCATACTTCACGCTATTAACTTTCGTGACCCGAGTTTGGCGGAAGGATTTAACCCTGCACATCAATTAGTGGCAGCGGTTCTGGGTTTTGGCGTTATGATGCTCGTATCACGGGTCGATTATCGGTTTTGGTTCAGAGCTGCGCCGGCGTGGTATGTGGCGAGCGCGGCTTTATTGGTGTTGTTGCTTTTCGTGGGAGAAACGGTTGCTGGTTCGACGCGAAGTATCAACTTGATATTTATCGAATTCCAACCAACCGAACTGGCGAAACTCGGGCTGATATTTCTACTTGCGCGGTGGTATACCATCCGAGCGCGTGAGTTGCGGCACCCGTGGTACATGTTTTCTTCGCTCATGGCGACCGGTTTGATAGCGGGTTTGATAGTATTGCAACCGGACATCGGCTCGGCGGTATTAGTAGGGGGTATATGGTTTATCATGACACTTGCCAGCAATGTCCGGAAGTCGTATCTAGCGGTATTGATCGTAGGTGTGTTGCTGGTATCGCCATTCGTGATCCAGCAGATGCAACCGTATCAGCAGGAACGTTTGCAAACATTTTTCTATCCGGAATCCGATCCACAAGGTGGTGGGTATAACGTCGACCAGTCAACTATCGCGGTTGGAAGCGGACAGATTTTCGGGCGCGGATTAGGTGGCGGTACCCAGAGTCAACTCAACTTCCTGCCATCGCAACATACTGACTTTATTTTCGCGGTGGTAGCAGAGAAACTCGGATTGTTGGGTGCGGCTCTTGTGATCGCGCTCTTCGCTGTGTTGCTGCTGCGTGGGTTCTACATCGCTATTCACGCCAAAGATACCTTCGGGTCGCTGCTGGCGATCGGTCTGAGCGCGTTGCTATTGATCCATGTTGTCATCGCGATAGGCATGAATCTCGGTGTCGCGCCGGTCACCGGCTTACCGCTCCCGTTTATATCCTACGGCGGCACCAACTTGGTTATTAGTTTGTTCGCGGTTGGAGTTCTTCAAAGTATTTCCATTCACAAACGTGATTTGGAATTCAAGGAATAGTAAGCTCCGTATGGCACGGTGCAATTTGTTTTTTCTTTTCTTTTTTAATTCCCATTCTCCATGTCGCATCCATGATCCTATTTGTTTTGTCCAATAAGCCATGCTGCGCAGGCTGTGAAAATATGCATCGTACATAGGCTTTACACACCTTAGAATCAGCTGGTATTATAAAGGTAAGTTCAAGGAGCAATTCCGGTATGAAGCAGGCAGTAATACAAGCTGGCGGCCAGCAGTACATTGTGAGCAAAAATCAGGAGCTCATGATAGACCTCGTGGCAGACAAGAAGCAGCTGACGTTCCACCCGCTGTTGGTATTTGACGATGACAGTGCCGATGTCGGCACGCCGCAGGTAGAAAATGCCAAAGTTACTGCCAAGGTCATGGACCCTGACATTAAGGGTGAAAAAGTCATCGCTATCCGGTACAAACCCAAAAAGCGGGTGCATAAACGCCAGGGACACCGCCAACACTACAGTCGCATCAAAATCACGGGCATCACTCACCAAAGCAGCAACACGAAATCACAAAGCAGCACATCCAAGACCAAACAAAAGGGCTCTAACTCAGCGAGCTCAAAAACCCCAAAAAGCGCGCAGACAAAAACCGCCCAAACCGCCTAAAGCGAAGTGCTTTTTATGTGCACCCAATCCGTGATGTGCAAGAGGTAATACCCTCGTGTTTATCCGTAAAGTGTGATATTATGTGGTACATACGCACGGGGTAACGAAACAAACATGCCGGGAAACGTGATCGCCATCGCAAATCAAAAAGGAGGGGTCGGTAAGACCACGACGGCCATTAACACGGCCTACTACTTAGCCGAGCAGGGCAAATCCGTTTTAATTGTGGATCTTGATCCACAAGCCAATACCACCAGCGGTCTCGGATTTGATAAGCATGGACTCCAGCAAGATATATACCACGCCCTTTATGACGAAACTCTTGTTTCGCAACTTTTACATAATACGCCCCATGGCATCGATTTACTTCCGGCCAGTCCGGTGCTGGCAGCAGCGGAGGTAGAATTGGTCGATATCGCTGAGCGGGAGCATCGGGTACGAAAAGTATTGGAACAGTTGGATTTTGATTACATATATATCGATTGTCCGCCCAGCCTCGGGTTATTGACCGTGAACGCCCTGGCGGCCTCGGATTATATCATTATTCCCGTCCAGACCGAGTATTATGCACTGGAAGGCTTGGGTCAGCTATTGCACACGATCGATTTGGTTAAGCAAGGATTAAATCCAGCGCTCGAAATACTCGGGGTGGTGTTGACCATGCATACCAGTCGTACCGTGTTGTCCCAGCAAGTTCATGAAGAAGTTAAAAAACATTTTCCGGACAAAGTATTCGAAGATGTGATCCCGAGAAATATCAGAGTGGCCGAAGCGCCCAGCTACGGGCAACCGCTTCACGTATATGACAAGCGAAGTAAGGGAGCCAAAGCTTATAAGCGCTTAGCAAAGGAGGTCGTGCGCCGTGTCGAGCAATAGAGGATTAGGGCGGGGGTTTGACTCCCTTATACCTACCGAAGTAGAGCAAGAATTCGACCCTACACCGACAGGATCGAGTGATATTCAGCATATCGGGGTGGAGCAGATTGACCCCAACCCGCATCAACCCCGGGACGGTTTTAATCAACAGGAGCTCGATGCGTTAGCGGATTCGATCCGGGAACATGGTATCCTGCAACCACTTGTCGCCCAAACTTCGGGTGAGCGCTATCAATTGGTGGCGGGGGAACGTCGTCTCCGTGCCGCACGGGCCATTGGGCTGGAGACCGTACCGGTGATTGTCCGCAGTTTCGATGAACAACAGACACTCGAACTGTCGCTGATTGAAAACATCCAGCGGGAACAGCTCAATGCCGTGGAAACGGCTGCGGCTTATCAGAAACTGCTTGACCAATTCAATCTCGACAGTGGCGAGATTGCCAAACGCGTTGGTCGTGATGAGAGCACCATCAAAAATACCCTTCGACTATTAAAACTCCCCACTACCGCTAAACACGCGCTGGTTGACGGTGAGATCAGCGAAGGTCATGCCCGTGCCATCCTGAGTGTCACCGATGAAACCCGCCAGGAAGAGTTATTGCGCAACATCATCGATAACGACTGGACAGTTCGCCGGTCTGAAGAGTATGCTCGCGACGTCAAAACCGAACGTGCCGCGCCGACCCAGCTCACGTCCGAGACGGAAGCCACTAAAAAACTCAGCGTCAAACTCGACACGAAAGTACAACTACAACGCCGCGCCCACGGTGGCCGGTTGATGATTCATTATCAGGACGACGAAGACTTACAACGGCTTCTGGATCAGTTATCGGCGGACCAAAACCGGTAACACGGGTATTACTGGTTATTCTCGACCTAGCGTCGGGTGTTCTATCATGAAATTTACAAGCGTGTTCTGTTATAGCGAGCCCGAATATACGAAGATAAATGTGCGCTTTTTATAGTGAAGTATATTAAAAACTGACCCAAAATAAGCTACAGTGCCTGCGCTACTCGTGACTGATGTGGTCTGCAACCTATCCCTAGAACGTTTCAAGATCGTTAGCTGGCCACAGACGGAGTACTAATGAGCCGATAACGTCCTCTGTGGGAATCGTGCCAAGTCGGTTCCGTGAATCCGATGAGCCGTTACCCTGGCGGTTATCCCCGACAACAAAAACATGTTCGGATGGCACTTCGGTTTTGATGTTGCCCGATACGTTGGTTTCGGGTGTATCTATCACGGTATACGGGTTAAATCCCTCAGGGTGTTGCTGATTAAATACTGTTAAGTCACCATCTGCTACGGTGACCCGCTCTCCTGGCAATCCAATAACCCGTTTGATCAACCGGGGGCTATTGATCGGATCTACCACCACGATGTCACCTCTTTCGGGAATATATGGATCATTTTGCAAATGCTGCCATGTTGGTTCCAGTTTGGAGATGATCAAATAATCTCCGTCATGTAACGTCGGTTCCATGCTCTTGCCGTATACTTGGAAAGGTTTGAATACGAACGACTGGAGCCCGATCGCGACAGTAATCGCGACGACCCATGCGACAACGAATTTCACAAATGAAAAATCACGGCGTTTGGGTTGGTTGGAATATTGTTGGTTTTCCATCACTATTTCAGTATAGCAGGAAATATCCTGGTGATCATGGAGCGTATTAACGGTTGGCCATTGCCCGTGTTTTTCGGTATACTATCCCGTAGTTATGCAAGAACCACGTCCGGGTCGTTCATTGGATGGAATGTCCGCACGACGGCCGTCCGACCAAAACACCCAAAATGCTGCACCACAACAACCGGTATCTTCAGATCAGGAGATTGCGTCTGAGGCATACCATAGCCACCATCAACAACCTCAAGATGATGGCGTTGAAGATACCGACTTGCACGTTTCGGATTCACCCACCGACCGTACGAAAAAGATGAATAAAAACCGTCGTGGAGCGCGCCGGTTCTTCACATGGCGGAAAATTATGCTCGCTTTCGGTGTGCTTTTGTTCGGTGTACTGGCGGTAGCCGCCTTTGCCGTTTGGCACGTCCAAAACAATCTGATCGTAGATAATGTCGATGGCGGCGCCGCCTTACTACAGGAAAACACCGATCCCAGTATGTTGGACGGAGAAGGGGATGGACGGATTAATGCACTACTGATCGGTATCGATGAAAAGACCGGGTTAGCGGACACGATCATGCTCGCAAGTTTCGACCCAATTGCTAAGGACGTGGTATTACTGAGCATCCCCCGGGATTTATATGTGGAAATCAATGGATTCGGCTCGGCTAAAATCAACGCCGCCCATGCCTACGGGCAGCGGTATGAGTATGAAGGAGGCGGCCCGGAATTACTGAAAGACACGGTTAGCAGGGTTACGGGCATGCCGATTCATTACTATGGACGGGTAGACTTTGCCGGCTTCAAGCAAGCTATTAACGTGGTGGATGGCATTACCGTTAACGTTGAACAACCCATTCACGATCCGTATTATCCCGATCAAACCCGGACCGGATATGAACCGTTGCATATCGAAGCCGGTGATCAACATATGGATGGAGAACGAGCGTTACGGTATGCGCGCTCTCGCAAGACGACCAGCGATTTTGATCGAAGCCGGCGGCAACAAAAGATCATCATGGCGCTTCGCGAGAAAGTATTATCCCGGGGAACGCTTGCCAATCCGAGTAAAGTTACCGGTCTGTTAAACACACTCAGCGGTAATGCCAAAACCAACATGAGCGTGGACGAGATCATGCGACTGCTTGAGCTGAGTGAAGGCATGAGCCGGGATGACATTAAACGGGTGCAACTCGATACCTCCGAGGATGGCTACTTGACATTTAGTAATGTTCACGGAAAATCGGTACTCGTACCCTCGGCTGGCGACTTTAGTGAGATTAAAGAATACGTTCGAACGCTGATGGTTGATAGTTACATCAAAGATGAGGCCGCTAAAGTCAGTGTACTGAACGGTACGGGCGAACCTGGTCTAGCCGGAGATACGGCAGATTTACTTCGCAGTTATGGATACGATGTGGTCAATGTCAACAACGCGCCCAATCAAAACTACACCCAGACCGTGATTTTCAATTACACCGGGGATGAGAATCCGTACACGCTGCGATACCTGGAAAAACGGTTTGGCGTGCAGGCGAAACGCCGCCAAAATACCGGTCAGAATACTCCGCATGACATAGAGATCGTACTCGGCAGTGACTATGAACCGAATACTGAGTAAACTCCGCATCAGTCGGGCTCAATGGCAAATCATCCGTTTGGGTGCCAGCGTTGCGCTTATACTCGTGTTGTTGTACTTAGTGCAAGCCGGGTTTACCCCAATCGCCATCGTGGTAGCTTTGGCAAGTAAATGGCAAATTGTCCGCGGCGGCCCACGTCTGTGGCTTCACAATTTGTGGGACAACATTGTCGATATTATATTTATTCTCAGCATTATTGCCCTGCTCGAGATATACAGCGGAGCTGCTATATCCGTTATGCAATTAGGGGTACTCGGGCTCTATTTGGCGTGGCAAATATTGATTAAGCCGTATTCAGGTATCGTGGGTCATAGTATTCAAGCTTTGCTCATGTTGGCTGCGGCGGTGTCGGTCATCTTCCTGATGAAATCAACCATCGGTATCGCCGGCATGGTAATACTATCCTGGCTCGTCGCGGTCGCGGCCGCCGACCACTTTCTCATTACTATCACTGACGACACCTCCCTGCGTAGATTGCTTTCAGTTGTCTGGGCACTGATCATTACCCAGACAGTCTGGCTTTTCGGGCATTGGCTGGTGTTTTACCCGTTCCTTGAGGGCAGGATCTTGTTTCCGCAAGCCATGCTGGTAATTGTCGCTATGGGGTATATATTTGGTACCATATACAATGATCACCATCACAAACGGTTAAGTCGAAAGCGCCTGTATTATTACTTGGGCCTGATGGCCGTGATCGTACTGGTATTAATCATGGGAAGCGAATGGGTTTCCCGCGTATGAGGAGGTATACGTGTATCTGCAGCTGAAACATATCGGATGGGGCATCTTCATATTGGTAGTCACATCGTTTTTCGGGGGCTTGATCGGTGGCTTTTTGGGTGTCGGCGTATTGGACGACATGTTATTTAATTCCGAAAATAACAATGAAATCACGCTCCAGGAAAGCTCGGTTATTACTAATGTAGCACAAGAACTGCGCCCCAGTGTGGTAAGTATCGAGACCGAAGAAGCGCCCCGCTTCGATGTATTCGGCCGTGAATTCGAGCAACAGGCCGGCTCTGCCACCGGTGTGATCGTGTCTGAAGATGGTACCGTGTTGACCAACAAACACGTGGTGCCCGAAGGAAGTGACATCACTATACGGGACAACCAAGGGAGAGCATACGACGATGTCAATGTGATCGACCGGGACCCCTTTAATGATATCGCTTTTTTGCAGATAGAAACGGACCGGGATTTGCGACCGGCTGAGCTCGGTGATTCGGATCAAGTGGAAGTTGGTCAACGAGTCATCGCTATCGGCAACGCATTAGGTGAATTCAGTAATACGGTAACCTCCGGTATTATTTCCGGTATCGGACGGCCCGTACAAGCGGCGGGAGGTGATTCGGGCGTATCCCAATTACAGGGATTATTCCAAACGGACGCTGCCATTAATCCAGGTAATTCCGGTGGTCCGCTGGTGAACATCGAAGGCCAGGTAATCGGCCTCAATACCGCAATAGCCGGCAACGCGGAAAACATAGGATTCTCCATACCGATCAACCAGATTAAGCCCGGTTTGCAGAGTATCAGTGAGCATGGTCGTATCATAAAGCCGTTTCTGGGTATCCGATACGTGACACTCGATTCACAGATCGCTGAGCGGTCCGGGTTGGATATTACGCAAGGCGCCTATCTACCCGAATCCGGTGGTCAACCGCCTGTTATCCCGGACGGTCCAGCCGCTGAAGCCGGCCTTCAGGCCGGTGATGTCATTACTGCAATTGATGGGCAGGCCATCAACCGGGAAAACAACTTGGCCAGCATCATCGGTCAACACCAACCCGGCGACACCATAACGGTGACGCTACAACGCGACGGGGAAGAACAAACGCTCGATGTTACGCTTTCCGAAGCCCCCGAAAATCTTCGGAATTAAGTAAGATATTTTTCCAACTGCTTGAAAAGCGTTTGCTACGGTGTTACCGATTCGGGTAATGCGTCGGAGTTTCCAAAAGAAACTCTCGGTATATGAAGGAACTGTGTTGACGTAGCAGATCCGCCCATCGCTGACCTGTTGCTAGTTCTTGTCGCCAGTTGTTTCGAGAAAATCGGAATTGCGCGAATTCATACGCAACAGATTTTCTCGTTTCTTCTGGCAACTGTTCATCATCCCCAACCCTGTTATTCACAAATGCTTCAACTGCTGTGTCCGGAAATCCATATAGGTATCCGAGTGTGGCGTGGTCCATGTCATGGACAGATCGACTAAGTTGTTCCAGTCTGTTTTGATCTGCTGCGATATGGATCGTAATACGTGTTCGCCCGTCATCAACTAGATGGGCTTCGGTTGGGGCGTACGACCGGGCTAGGGTTACAATGAGTTGCTCGTTGTCAATGGTATACACCAGCGGCAACGTATCCAGTTGATGACCGATAATACGTACTGCGTTCCTATCAATCCGTTTGGCAGGGGAGTCGTCCGGATATTCGTCGGAATCAAGCACGACTTCAGTTGCATACTTCTCACCTAATAAAAGCAGTACCAAATCTACCTTTTCAGCAATCATGATATCCATATGTTCTACAGTTTTGATGTGTGATTCCATACATCCAAATTTAACAGTGGGGTTTATTTTTCCAAAGCTAACAGGAAACGACCCTCGTCCCGTGCGCAAAAGCCGTAAGTATAACCGAAACGGATCAATTTCGGGTGTTGCCACGGATCGGATTCGAGTACGATTATGCCGCCGGAATTAAGATAACCAGGTGCGTCTTGCAGGAAACGGCGATATACTCCCAGCCCATCTTTGTCGCCGCCATCCAGCGCCAACTTTGGTTCTTGTTCCGTATCCCGGGTTAATTCCGCGTCCGGTTTGAGATAGGGAAGATTGGCTATTATCACGTCGAATGTTCCGGTGATTCGGGAAAAAAGATCACTCTCCTGGAACTGTAAAGATGTGACGTTATCCGAGGCGTTATCACGGGCGATAGTGAGCGCTTTGGCTGAAACGTCGCTGGCCGTAACATCCAGATCCGGGCGGCTGACCTTGAGAGAGACGGCCAATGCACCACAACCGGTCCCCATATCAATCACGCGAGCTTCTTTCGGTGCGTTTTTCAAAACGTAATCTATCAGAGCTTCGGATTCCGGTCGCGGAGTCATAACATCCGGCGACACTGAAAACGATAGCCCGTAAAATTCTTTCTTGCCTATTAGGTAGGCGACAGGGGCGCCGTTTATCCGTTGTGCCACCAGCTCCTCGTATTTTTGCAGGCACTCTTTTTGCAATTTGGAATCAATTGGTTCATTCGCGTGAGTATACAGCCATGTACGCGGTTTCTCGCAGGTGTGTTCCAAAAGTATTAACGCATCCAGTTCGGGTGTAGTAGAACCGGACTCCGCGATTCTATGGCGCGTTTTTTTGATGGAATCACCAATAGTCATAAAGATAGTATAGCAATAATATCCATTCCTAAATATTTACAAGAGGTAACGTTGGCTTTTTGACAGAAATGCAATACCAATGTATAATATTAAAAGACACAACAAGGACACAACAAGGTTTACTCTATGAATCCGGAAAGCCCTCTATTTCATCAACATAATATTAACAGAATTGCCAACAACGTCTACGAAAAAGGTGAGAAACAAAAGTTGGCGAACGATCTTTCCGAAATCCTGCAAATTCCCGATGCCGTTGAAAGCGTAGCGATAGCTAGTATGCGCATAGAAGCAGATGATATTCTTGCTGAACGGGACAGTTTCCCCATGTTGCTTAATAAAGCGCTGACTCGAGAAGAGGATTGCAAATTATCTCCAGGCCCCGGTCTTCATCAACCCCCTGCGAAAGCAAAACTATTTGAGCCGCACGATAAAACGACTTCGAGTCAATTCCCCGAAGTAGAGCTCAAAACTTCAGCGGTTGGTTTTGATTTGTTTGAGAGAGGAACGCCGCAAAAGGAAGGAACACCCGTGTCGCAGATGTTGCTTTTCAAACTTGACCATATCGAAAATCCGGAAACAGCAAAGGATTTACAACTGGATGTAAACTGTAAATTCGGCGTTAACATCCAACATGGAGAGCTAGAACCGTTTATACTCGAGATGATGAACAACGAACGGGCAGAGCACCCCCTGGAACGCCGCAGCCCGATGGAAGATGATGACAAGAGATTAAAAATAAGATTTCTTGATAGAGAAAAAGATGCCGACGAGTATGTTGCCGTAATGGATGAAGCTAAGTTGTTTGTGCAGCAAAGACAAGCTGATCAGGAGCAGTAGAATTAACCGTACTTGCGGTTGATGGATCAGGACGGCTGCTTATACTGACAAGTTATCAATCGTCATGACTGCTCCCGGTTCTCCATGTCGGCACTGTGAAGGGTATCGAGAATGGGTTCGATATTTCCTTCCATGATAGCGTGAAGATTATGCCAGTTGGTGTTGACTCGGTGGTCAGTCAATCGGTCCTGAGGGAAATTGTAAGTCCGGATCTTTTCCGAACGATCCCCGGTGCCGATTTGGTTCT
>CAZAXT010000002.1:0-5162 GCA_964489295.1 uncultured Candidatus Saccharibacteria bacterium
TCGGCGATCATATGGAGCGCCAGAGTGGTTTTCCCGCTGGCTTCGGGACCGAATACCTCGACAACACGCCCTTTGGGGACGCCGCCGCCCAGAGCGATATCCAGACTCAAGCTTCCCGTCGGGAACGTTTCCACGTTCACGTTTTGCTTATCCCCGAACCGCATGATGGCACCGCTGCCGAACTGCTTTTCTATCTGGGAAACGGCCGTCTCCAGCGCCTCCTCTTTACCGTCATTGCTGTTGTTGGATTGCTTACCTGACTGTTCCGCCATGCACATGCTCCTCTTACGGATTTTTTCCATTATAGCGTACGTCGGCCAAAGCCCGAAATATTTCCTCAATCCAGTAGACTCGGGATGTTACACTAAGCATATGCAGCTTAATGACTCAACGGTCGAAAATTTAGTAAAAGATACGGTCGACCAAAACAAACTACAAGAGCTGAAACAAGAAGCGCAGCAACATGAAAAACCTCTGCAAGACACACTAATCGAGCGGGAGGTTTTCAGTGAAAAAGATATTGCTAAGTTGTACGCCGAAAGTATCGGCGTAGAGTTTGTTGAACTTGGCAATGAAAAGATTGACGCTGAACTTTTAAATAAGATTCCTGAACATATAGCCCGGCAATATAAGGCAGTGCTATTCGAAATGGACCAAGAGAGCGGCAGTGCCAGGATCGCCATGAGCGACCCCGGTGACATTCCGGCCGTGGATAGCTTAGAAAAATTACTCGGGAAAGACATACAAATATACATCGCCACTGAAGAAGATATCAACAAAACACTCGATCAATATAAAGGTAGCCTGGGAAGTGAGATTACCAAAGTCGTACCGGAAACCGCGACCGAGGAAAGCGAGGATGAAGTCAGCGAAGAAGAGGTTGCTGAAGATTCACCCGTAGCCAAAACGGTCAACTTGTTAATCGAGTACGCCATCAAAGACGGTGCTTCCGACATCCACGTCGAGCCGCGCGAAAACATCGTGCAGGTTCGATACCGGATAGACGGGGTTTTACAGGAAGCCAACACCCTTCCCAAAAACTTAATGGCCGCTCTGGTTTCCCGGATCAAAATCATGGCCAACTTGAAAATCGATGAACACCGCAAACCCCAGGACGGTCGGTTTAAGATCCAGTCCCCCAATGGCACAGTAGCGCTTCGTGTGTCGATCCTGCCAATCATGCACGGTGAAAAGATCGTCATGCGACTCTTGAACGAATCCGATCGAGCGCTCACCCTGCAGGAATTAGGGTTCAATTCGTCCGCGTTGGAACGAATGCAACGAGCAATGGGACAGTCACACGGCATGATACTCGTTACCGGTCCGACCGGTGCAGGTAAATCGACTACGCTGTATAGCGTTCTGAGTTCGTTGAATTCGCCCAAGGTAAACATTTCCACCGTGGAGGATCCGGTGGAATATCGGCTGGAAGGAGTGAACCAAACCCAGGTTAACCCCAAGGCGGGGATGACATTCGCGAACGGACTCAGGGCGCTCCTGCGGCAAGACCCCAACATCATCATGGTTGGAGAGATCCGTGACGGAGAGACCGCTAATTTGGCCGTACAAGCAGCGTTGACCGGACACATCGTCCTTTCCACGCTACACACCAACAACGCGGCTACCACACTCCCCCGCCTGCTGGATATGGGAACCGAGCCGTTCTTAATCGCCTCGACCGTGCGCGTGGTCGTCGGTCAACGTTTAGTTCGCCGCCTCTGCCAGGAATGCCGACAGCCCTACCAGCCTGAGGGAGATGAGTTACGAGAAATCAAGGAAGAATTCCAGATAGAGCGCGCCCTTCCCAACATCAACGAAAACCTGGAGCGCTACCATGAGGAGCTGCAAAAACAGAAACAGGAAGACGCCGAAGAACAAACGAGCGAAGCCGATGAGCAAGCACAGCAGAACGATCAGTCCGATGAAACCGACCACTCCCCGGAAGGAGCCACATCTTCATCCAGCCAAAACCAGGAAAAAACATCGGAAAACCTCCAGACGCAAACCGAAGAAACCTCCAAAGAATTGCTTCCACCTAAAAAGCTCGATCCGGACAGTTTCACCATTTATCAACCCGGCGAAGGATGCGACGCTTGCAACGGCATGGGATATAAAGGACGCATCGGCATTTACGAAGTCTTGGAAGTGGATGAAACTATAAGTAAATTAATCGTGAAAAACACCACCAGCGAGGAAATACAGACAGCCGCTATCGACAACGGATTGATTACTATGCAACTGGACGGATTCATGAAGTGCTTGAAAGGTGACACATCCATCGAAGAAGTGCTACGGGTTACGCGGGAGTAAATTATGCCTACATTTGAATACACTGCCAAAAAGAAAGATGGCACATCACAGAAAGGAACTATTACTGCCAATTCCCAAGCATCGGCCCTTGAGGCATTACAGGAACGCGGCGTTCAACCGTTGCTCGTTAAAAAAGCTTCTAAAAGCTGGAATTTTGACATTCCGCTGCCCAACCAGGGAAAGGTAAAAAAACAGGAACTGGTCGTCTTCACCCGGCAGTTCGCCACCATGGTGAATGCGGGCGTCCCCATCGCACGAACACTGTCGACGTTACGCGATCAAGCCGAGTCAGATGCTTTCAAGAAAGTACTTTCCGACATCGTTGACGATGTCGAAGGTGGCGTACAATTGTCAGCGGCCATGGAAAAACACCCGAAAGCGTTCTCCAGGGTGTATGTCAATATGATACGGGCCGGCGAAGAAGGCGGGATTCTGGATCAGATAGCCGACCGATTGGCCAACCAAGTCGAAAAAGACAGTGAGATGAAAGGGAAAGTCAAAAGTGCCATGATCTATCCGGCAGTTATCCTGCTCATCACGCTGGGCGCGTTCGTTTTTATCATGGTATCCATCATTCCCAAACTGGCCGAGATTTTCGACCAGGTAGAAGGCGAGCTGCCCATTCAGACCAAAATTATGCTAGGTATCAGTAATTTCATGACCAATCAAGGGTTACTGTTGCTTATTATCATAATCGTCACCGTCATAGCGTTCATCCGTTTTGTGCGCACCACCAAAGGAAAATATATATTCGATACAGCCCTACTGAAAGCGCCGATTTTCGGTAATATCGTATTGAAAGTTAATGTTGCCCGCTTTGCCCGCACATTCAGCTCGCTCAGCACAGCCGGAGTTTCCGTACTGGACAGTCTGCACGTAACTAGTGGCGCTCTTTCCAACAGCGTCATTCGGAACGGACTCGATCGAAGCGCGGAACAGATCAAAAACGGGGGAGCTATTGCCAAATCCCTGGAGAAACAGGAGATATTCCCGCCGCTGATCATCCAAATGTCCTCGGTTGGCGAAGAAACCGGCCAGATCGATGTTGTTTTGGATAAAGTAGCCGAATTTTATGAAAAGGAAGTTGACCGGGTGATGTCGGGGTTAACCTCTATTATAGAGCCCTTGCTTATATTGGTGCTCGGCGGCATGGTCGGCATGATCGTAGCCAGTGTCTTTGGCCCCATCTCTCAAATCACCCAGAGTATCTGATTGACACGTTAAACATAACCGTTATATACTCCGGCTATATAAAGTTAATAATACAACATCTAAGGAGGACTAGATGCAAAAGCTAAAAGAACGTGCACAGAATCGGTCACGCGGTTTTACCATTATCGAACTGCTGGTCGTGATCGTGATCATCGGTATCCTGGTCGGTCTGCTGCTGCCGAACCTGTTCGAGAGTCAGCAACGCGCCCGGGACACTGAGCGAAAGAACGACCTTTCCACGATACAGACGCAGCTTGAAACATTCCATAATGACAATCAAGCATATCCGGCGGATTTGAGCGAGCTCACGCCTGACTATATGGATGAAATACCACAGGATCCCGAGAGTGGCAGTTATACCTACGATGCGACCGCTGGCGGATCGGATTGCACAACCGCAGCAAGCTGTGACAGCTATCAATTGGTTGCAGATCTGGAAAACAACAATGACCCCGATGCAACATCGTATGGCGGTTCTTCCGGATTCTACGTAATCGATAGCGTAAATCAGTAGTCGACCACGAAAGAACGTTTAAACTACAAAACGGCCGGAAATCCGGCCGTTTTGTAATAGACGGAAGACATCTGCATGCAACAACACGGATTCACGCTAATCGAAATAGTCGTCACAACAGCCCTAGTGGGGCTAATCGTTATCAGTGTAGCGAACTTATTCATCATGGCCGGGAATACGCAACGCGAATCACAACGTTTAGAGATGGCTACTCGGACTGGTGAAAAAAAGATTGAAAGCCTGCGCAATAATCACTACAACTCCCTTGAAGCGGGGACGACTCGGGATTTTACCGGTGAACTTCCGCCGGAACTTGATACGCCGAGAACGGCCACAGTGGATATTACGGAACCGGAACCAGGCCTCAGGAAGCTTGACGTTGATATCACCTATACGAGCGGCAGCGACCAAGAACGGGTGGATCTGACGACTGTTATAGGTAACGTGGGGATATCCCAATGAATCGCTCTGGATTCACGCTAATCGAGGCGGTTATAGCCACAGCTGTAGTCGGTTTATTGGCAGTACTGATCATGAATTTTTTAACCAATACACTGGTTGATAGTGTATACAAAGGCGCGCGCAGAGATCTTCTGGATGAAGCCCAGCTTACTCTTGATGAGATGAACCAGGATATCCGATTCGCCTCGAATGTAGATGAGCAAAACAGATGGCCCGACGATAACGCTCCGGGCGCTCCGTCGGATTTATACAGTTGGGAAAGTGACGACAATACGGTTATACTTGCCAGTCCGACCGTCGACTCGAACAATGAATTCATTTATCAGGATCCGTTTGCTTATATTACAAACAAGAATAATCTTATCTATTTCGTCGAAAACGGTACGCTGTATCGACGCACATTGGCCGCCGATGTCAGTGGCAATTCGGCCGAAACCACGTGTCCACCCGGCAATGCGAGCGATTGCCCGGAAGACAGCAAACTGGCCGAGGGTGTCACCAATTTTCACATAGACTACTTTAACGCAAACGACCAGGCAGTTTCTCCTTCGGAAGCACGATCCATCCGAGTTAGTTTGCGGTTGCAGCGTGAGAAGTACGGCCGAACGCTGAGTGTAGGATACGAAATACGATCAGTATTTAGAAATGAGTAGCTATATGCAAT
>CAZAXT010000002.1:5262-41649 GCA_964489295.1 uncultured Candidatus Saccharibacteria bacterium
AGTTTCGGCGGATTCAGCGAAACTGAATTCCTCAACAATCAGCACCAAGGGCGCGTAACATACGAGACTAACGTCTCGAGCGGAACAATCGATGATGAGAAAATTATCACCTCTACCGGACGGGTATATGCGGACGGGGGTAGTTCTAATCCGACAGTAGTTCGACGTATCCGTTTAGTAGTGGTTGGCACTACCTCCAGTGGTTATGATGTACAAAGCGGGCCGGGTGGATTGATTATGGACAACACAGCGACAGTTGCCAACGGTGAAGTTTACATAGGTGGTTATCTTGATATGAACAACGCCGCCCAGATTGGGACACTGGCGACCCCTACCGCAGTGGAAGTGGCGCACGAAAATTGCCCTGACCCTCCGGATAGCACCTATCCGAGCCAGTGCAGCTCGGGAGAACCGATTGATATGAGCGGTGTGGCACATATTTATGGAGACGTTCATGCTGTCAATCAAACCGATGGTAGTCAAATGAGTAATTCCGGTTTGGTGGACCAAAATGTTTCGGATGTAGGGTTGCCTGATTACGACCGACAAGCTCACAAGGATGCCGTTAGTGATACGGTTTCCAGAAGTGAAGGAAGCTGTTCCGGGGGTGAATCGAAAACATGGCAGAATAACCTGAAAATATCGGGAGATGTCACGCTTCGTAATAGTTGCCAAATCACTGTAGAAGGCGATGTATGGATAACTGGCGACCTGCTGCTCCGTAACGCTTCTCGACTCGTTGCAGGAAGCTCACTGACGAACACTCCGACAGTCATGATTGACGGCCAGAATGGGCTCCGACTCCGTAATGCAGCCTCGGTTATCGCCAACGCCGACGGTGTAGGCGTGCAATTCATTACCTTTTACGCAGACGCACCGTGTTCACCGGATTGTACGAGTTTGAGCGGCGCAGATTTATACAATTCCCAGGACGAAGTGACCATCCACCTTGATAACTCATCATTGGGTGCTGGTTCGGAGTTTTATGCCCGATGGTCACGCGTGAGAGTCAATAATTCCGGTTCCGTCGGGACGATACTCGGACAATCTATTCATATGTCTAACACGGGAACGTTGTCCATTGGACACAATCTCTCTTCGGGTGACCAAATATGGACTATCGAAAACTACCAACGGATATACCAATAACAAAGCCATGACTGATATAATGCTTATGATTGTATGAATTATGAAGACGCCACTTTTTTATAGAAAAAAACCAATTTTCGGTATCGACATCGGCCAATCCACTGTCAAAGTGGTACAGATCGGCCGGGACAAATCTTATCCCCGGGTTACCGGATACGGCTATGCTGATTTCGACCCGAACGCTATCGACAACGGCGTCATCGTAGACCCTGATGCGGTCAAACAGTCACTACAGCCACTGTTAAAAAACATTGTCATAGGAGAACTCACGACCGACCGGGTAACAGCCAGTATACCCATGGCCTATATCTACAGCCGGATCCTGGAGCTGAGCGGCATAGAAGAAGATGATCTCTCTGAAGCGGTACAGCTGGAAGCCCAACAGTATATTCCGCTTGATAACGACGAAGTTTATTTGGACTACACTATATTAGAACGCTCGGACGACGAGAAAATCAGGGTGTTCATGATAGCCGCCCCCAAAACTATCGTTGATTCATATTTGAATTTGTTTAGTTCCGTTGGTCTGGAAGTTCACAGTACCGAACCCAGCGTGCTTTCAATTGTGCGAGCAATAAACAATTCCTACACTGACAAAAAGCCGAAAATCGTGATCGATTTCGGGTCCAGATCCAGCGATCTCGCTATTTACGATAAACACATACGTCTTACGAGTACGGCCTCCACTGGCGGCGACCACATAACCGACGCCATTTCCGAAACACTTGGCGTGGAGCAGGAGAAAGCCCAGGAGATCAAAACGCGATACGGCATCAGTAAAAGTCAATGGCAGGAACAACTCGCCCCCGCCTTAACCCCGATTTTGACCACACTGGCCGAAGAGGTTCAGAAAATGCTGCGCTATCACCACGAACACGGGGACACCGATTCCGCTATTGAACAGGTTGTTATCGTTGGCGGTGGTGCTAACCTTCCCGGACTCGAGAATTTCATAGCCCGTTTGAGCGGACTTTCGGTCGCCACCGCTAATCCGTGGGACAACATGTACATCAAACCCTTGCAGCCGCCGCACAGGCTGGAAACAACGCTTTACACTACGGCGGTCGGGCTTGCCCTGAAGGAGCTCGAACGATGATCAACATACTTCCGCCCGAACTCAAGAGACAGATCAAGTTTTCCCGGTACAATGTTATCGCGCTCAGGTACATTTTTTACGTCGTACTGATCGCATTGGTTACGGGCGGGACGCTCGGAGTAAGCCATTGGTACGCTGACCAACAAATTTCAGATTATAAACAAAACTTAGAAACAAAAAACGCTGAAGCGGGCGAATATCAAGAGCTGGAATCTTCGATCCAAGCTTTTAACCAAAAAACCGAAACGGTACGGTCGCTATTGGATCAACGGCCCAGGTTCTCTGTACTGTTGGAGGATATCGCCAACGTGCTGCCACAAGGGTCATATTTAAGAGGCATCACGCTCAATGAGGAAATCGATCAACCGGTAGAACTGAATGTTGTCGTTCCTTCCCGGAGTGAAGCGGTCAGCATACGGGACGCATTGCTTCAATCGCCGCGCATAACCTCGGCGGACATCCAAAACATAAGTCAGGATGATGATTCGGATGACGTCGATGTACACATCATAATCACATTTTCAGCCGGCAATAGTTCGGGCGGCGATACAAATGGAAGCAACGAGTCCGATGACGGCACCGGTGACACGAATGGCGCCGACAACGGATCGAACAATACTGGAGACACTTCTGGAGGTGAATCATGAAACCGCAATATATATTTTATTTCTTGATCGGGTGCATCATAGTACTGGTTATCGGGGGGTCGGTCGCCTATTATCTCTCGCATGACCGGTTCCAGTCTAAAATCGACCAGACCGAGCGACTAAGAGCCGAAATCATAACCGCTCGCGAGCGGGTCGAAAGGCTTGAAAACCTGGAGCAATCGTATACGGAAATACAGCCATTCGAGGAGAAAATGAACCGTATGGTACCCCAAAAGAAAAAGCAAGCAGAGGTAGCGGCTTTGATTTTCTCCATGATGAACAGCAGCAACGTGAGCGGGAGCTCTATTTCTTTCGAGCAAACGAGCGGGGCTCCAAGCAGTCAAACCCAGACAACCGAAGGCGATGTATCCGGCGTACGTGTCATGCCGGTCAACTTCAGCGTCAATGGCAGCTACGAGCAATTACAATCGTTTTTACGGAACATAGAACAACAGGAGCGACTCATGCAGGTAACATCATTGACCATACAACGCACCGGAGATACTGACGGGTTAGTATTTGATATACAATTGGAGGTATTCCTCAAAAATGCAAGTTCCCAAGAAGATTAGTCAAATCGGCCAATACATCTATACCTATCGAGTAATCGTTCTCTGGTGTGTCATCCTTGGATTGCTTGGTTTCACTCTGTGGCAAAGCATGAAGATCAGCGATCCCGGTGTCGACCAGGCGTATCTACAGCAGCAACGCACCGCACAAGAAGAGAGCGCCACAGAGATCCTGCTCGATGAATCGCTGCGGGAGACACTTAATCAACTGGAGCGTACTCCGGTAGATGTTAAAGCTGAAAATCTTGGTACCAACAATCCGTTTAACCCATAGGTCTCGGATTTATAAGCAACGGACTGTAAAACGTTACCCTATCGACTCCCGGTAAATTCTGGGTGTGTTTCGATAAAACGCTCATGCGCGTCATAAATAACTCGTGATATATAGTACGGGTTCGGGGCTTTTTCAAAACGGAAATTGGCTTTTTCACCCGCAGTTTCGAGCGTAACGGTGCCGAAATCAAGCATATTGGCCAATAAACCGGATTGCTGAACGGTTACTTCCTGCACATTAGCTAAACTGAGCTGTGAAACATCACGACTGAACAGGGAGAATTGATTAACTTCGATAATACTTTCGTTCGTGATGATTAATTGACTTTTAAAATACACCTTGACCGAAACAAATGTCATTAAACCTGCTACGCCCATTACGAGCAGTATGATTAGCGCCAACGGAAGCTGTGATACACCGAACGTAAGCGCGTTCGTTATCGGTCCGAGGGCAAAGAGAGTGATCAGTCCTATCAACCCGAGCAATCCGGTCCCGATAACCAACGGGGCTATGCCGAACGGATGATGTTTGGTCTGATGGAGAATCTCTTCTCCATCATCGAGCGTGTATAGTTGTTTGTTATTTCCCATATCCCTATTGTATCCCACATTCCTGCTCATACTAAGAAAGGGTTGTCACCGGGCTCATAATCAAGATGGTGATAGGCTTTCGGGCTTACTCGTCGTCCCCGGGGCGTCCGTTCCAGAAATCCGATTTGCATTAAATACGGTTCGTACACATCCTCTATCGTTGTCCGTTCTTCCGACACCAAAGCAGCAATGGTATCAATGCCGACCGGACCGCCATTATGGTTCTCGATGATCACACTCAGGAGCATACGATCGGCTCCGTCCAACCCGAGTTCGTCGATCTCGAGCATGGTCAGAGCTTCCTGGGCGATATCATGGGTCAGAGCACCATTACCTTTGACATCGGCTAAATCACGCACCCGTCGCAACAATCGATTCGCCACCCGCGGGGTTAAGCGGGCACGCCGGGCGATCTCGTCAGCTGCTTTGGTTTCGATCTCCACTCCGATGATCGAGCCCGACCGATGCAGTATGTCCGTCATCTCTTCATGCGTGTAAAACTCCAGTCGGTGCACCATACCGAACCGATCCCGTAACGGAGCTGACAAAGCACCGACACGCGTCGTAGCCCCGATAATGGTAAACGCCGGTAAATCAAGTTGGAGCGACCGGGCGGACGGTCCTTTGCCGACCATAATATCGAGCTGGAAATCCTCCATGGCCGGATATAATACCTCTTCCACACTCCGGGGTAAGCGGTGGATTTCGTCAATAAATAATATGTCACCGTCTTCAATATTGGTCAGAAGTGACGCCAAATCTCCCGCCCGTTCTATGGCCGGTCCCGATGTTACCCGTAAATTGGTACCCATCTCGCGAGCTATAACGCCGGCAAGCGTCGTTTTTCCCAGCCCGGGCGGTCCATGCAGTAATACATGGTCAATGGATTCGCCGCGCTTTTGAGCTGCCTGTATGGCTAATTGGAGATTCCGTTTGGCATTTTCCTGTCCTATATAGGAAGTAAAGTCCTTGGGACGTAACGTAACTTCGGTCTGTTCGGTAGTTTCATCTTCTCCGGCTTCGGAGCTGACAATGCGTTCGATCATATCTTTCCGTCCTGTTCACATCTCTAGTATATCAGTTGCGAGTGAGCGCATGCATATACAGATAGTTGCTACGACCCGTCACGAGAGCTGCCGCAATGCCGCTTTGATTCGCGACTGCTCATCCAGATCGGGCGCTACTTCAGCCAAGGCACGAGCAGCGTCACTGCGAGCGTACCCAAGCGACTCGAGGGCTTGCATAGCCGCATCTTCTCCTGACTCTTGTTCAGCGTTCGTAAACGGGTGGCTCGGCGCCAATTTGTCCTTCAATTCAACGGCGATCCGTTCAGCCGTGCGTTTCCCGACCCCGTTGGCTGTCTGCAAAAACGCTACATCGCCGGTATTAATAGCCCGCTGTGCCTGTTCGACTCCGGATATCGACAACACGGCCAGAGCAGCCTTGGGGCCGATGCCCGATACGCTTAAGAGCTGTTCGAACAGCTCACGCCCATACCACTGTGTAAACCCATATAATTCATACGCATCCTCGCGGACGCTTTCATAAAGCCAATAATGCGCGTCATGGCCCGTGTGCGCGTTGCTCAAGTCCTGAGCGGTTACCCATACCTGATACCCAATGCCACCTGTCTCTACAACCAACGAATCTTCCAGTTTATGGGTCACCCGACCCGAGAGCGTGATCATCATAATCCCAATTATGCGGCGATAACCTGGGAATGGCAAATTGCGATTGCTAAGGCATCGGCCGCGTCATCGGGCTTCGGTGGCTGTGAAAGCCCGAGTCGCAGGCGCACCATCTCCTGGATCTGATGTTTCTCAGCCCGGCCGTAACCGGTCAGGGCTTGCTTGATTTGCAGCGGTGTATATTCATTGACATCCACTCCGTACTGGGTCGCCGCCAGCATCGACACACCCCGGGCATGACTGACCGAAATAGCGGTTTTGACATTACTGGCAAAATACAACTCTTCGATCGATACTTCTTTCGGCGCATATTCCCGCAAAAGTTCTGATAATTCCTCGTGGATCGTTTTCAACCGCAACTCTAAAGCCTGTTTAGCGGGCGTCCGCACCACGCCCGCGTCAACCAAGCCGGCCGGGTTCGTTTCGATCACCCCGAACCCGGTGGTCGCAGTTCCCGGATCGATGCCGAAAATCCGCACTTACAACACTCCTTCGGGAATATCGAAATTGCTGTAGGTGTTGGTTACATCATCCAAATCTTCCAGCGCGTTCATGAGATTGACGACCTTTTGCGCGGTCGCTTGATCCTCGATCATGATGGCGCGCTGGGGTACGTAGCCCAGCTCCGCCATGGTAATGGGGTATTCTTGTAACTGCGCTTGGACGTGTTTGAGCTGGGTCGGGTCAGTATAGACCGTTACGATGCCTTCGTCGGTCACGACATCCGCGGCGCCGGCTTCGATAGCTGCCAATGCTGCCGCGTCCGGATCGTCCGCTTCTATGGTCATGATGCCGCGACGGTCGAACTGGAAGGACACGGCCCCGGTTTCGGTCATGGTACCGCCGTTTTTATTGAACGTGCTCCGGATATCGGAGGAGGTGCGATTTTTGCTATCCGTGACACCTTCGACAATGATGGCGACACCCCCTGGACCGTACCCTTCATACATGACTTCCTCGATATTACCGGTTCCGGCTTGACCGCTTCCGCGTGCGATTGCCCGTTCAATGTTGGCGTTGGGCATGTTGGATTTTTTGGCTTTTTCGATCGCCAACCGTAACCGGAAGTTACTGTCGGGATCGGCGCCCTCCCGGGCAGCGACCGTAATGGCATTGGCAAGCTTAGTAAACTGCTGGCCGCGTTTGGCGTCCTGCGCCCCTTTTTTGCGTTTAATGGTCTGCCATTTAGAGTGTCCTGACATGTAGTACTCCTCATTCTGTAGTATACCAACGTCTTCCCTGTTAATCGACAACGGTCCGATAGACATCGAACATCCCTCGGGTTTTCAGGCGCATTACGAACAACCATACTGCTATAGCGCCGCACACCCCCGCCAACTATTACGCTCACCCACCGTTTACGTTCCGCCGTCTTGTAGTATATGAATATCGCTTCTGTGGTACTAAATAGGATTACGCTGCGCAATATAAACACGACTTCGCGTACTGTCAGTGCGTGACTACGCCGAATCGTGCCAACACTAAACCGGCGAGAAACCCGACAGCGATCAACTGCAACAAGACGGCACGTTTGCATAAAAAGTCAACAACACGCGCCCGCGGTATAGACATTACTTCGTACTATACCCGGGAATACGTCCGGACACCAGTTTACCGCTACTCGCTGCTGTTGTCCCGGGTTTGGTCGACCCGTATATTGGCGTCTCTGAGTGCCTGATCGGGCATGTGGCCGGGGGCGCCCATCATGGGATCACGCCCGTCGCCTGTCTTCGGGAAAGCCATAACTTCACGGATGTTGGGCTCATGTGCTAACACCATCAACAGCCGGTCGAGTCCGAGCGCGATACCACCGTGGGGAGGCGCCCCATATCGAAAAGCTTCCAGCATGTGTCCGAATCGTTCATCCGCTTCCTCGGTTTCCATGCCAAGTATCCGGAAAATACGATACTGCAACTGCTGATCATGTATACGCATAGAACCGCCTCCGGCTTCATGACCATTGAGCGCCAGATCGAACGCATCAGCAACTACCTGGGTTGGATCGCTTTCGAGCAATTCCAACTGGTCGGGTTTGGGCGCAGTGAACGGATGATGCATAGCCGTGATTTCTCCGGTACTGGCCTCAGTCTCGAACATCGGGAAATCAATTACCCAAGTAAACGCCAGTTCATAGGGATCTTCGGGATCGTTCCGTAGATCCGGCTTATCGGTGCCGTATTGCTCCATCGCCTCGGCATATGTCATTCGGGGGAACGGCGTGGTGGAAATGTAATGATCCGGCAGTAACTGCTCAACCAACACGGTCATCATATCCTCGGTGATCTGCAGAATGGTTTCCTGATCGACAAACGACAACTCCATGTCGATCTGGGTATGTTCGGGCTGGCGGTCTCCCCGCTGATCTTCGTCACGGAACGCTTTGGCCAATTGGAAATATCGTCCGATACCGCCAACCATTAACAATTGTTTGAACTGTTGCGGAGATTGGGGTAATACATAAAACTGTCCAGGATGTAAGCGGGAAGGCACTAAAAACTCCCGAGCTCCTTCGGGCGTCCCTTTGCTCAAAGCGGGGGTTTCGACCTCGATGAATTCACGTTCGCTCAAGAAATTCCGCACGAATTGCATCACCCGGTGTCGTAAGTGGAGGTTAGCGTGCATCCGCTCCGACCTGAGATCCAGGTACCGGTATTGTAAACGTACCTCTTCGCTGATGGATCGGGTGTCTTTTTTGATTTCAATCGGAGTCTCCTTGGCTTGATTCAGTACGGTGACCTCGTCCGCCGCAAGCTCCACGGAGCCGGTTGCCAGGTTCGGATTCTGAAATTGCGCCCCCCGCTCTTTTATGAAACCGGCCACTTCTATCACCCATTCCGCGCCCAGCGAGGGCAGATCGTCACTTTTCATTACGACCTGTAAAATACCGCCGGGGTCGCGCAAGTCGATAAAAGCCATTTTACCCATGTTGCGTATGCTGTGTACCCATCCGCTCGTAGTGACTCGCTCCCCGATATGATGTGGTGTTTCGATGGTCGGCGTGTATTTCATTCATTCAATAGTATCAGCCATCAGACGGCTCATCGCAACCGGCACCCGTTCCGGCATATATCCGTGTTACAATGCGCGCATGCAGTTGGGTTTTAAAAGCAAAAAAACTAAACAACAGGAGCAGCACCAAGAGCGGAGCCGGGTGCTTGACTTTATTTCCAATAATTCCGCCAAAAAAGATTTTATCGCCTGGCTTAACGCCAACTATAAACATCAGTTCCCGGAAGACTCCGATTGGGATGAGATTATAAGCGAAGTTAAACGTAACACTGATATCCACAACACATCATTACATCAATACGCGACCACGTTGACCGAAGAAGAGGACATCACCAAGCTCCTCAAGGATGTCGAGCAAGAAACGTCTAAGGCCGAGGAGACAGTGTCCGAACTATATGACACAGCCAACGCCCAGCGACTGCGTCCGGTGGTGGGCGGTGCGTGCGTACTGGGCGGATTTTTACTGCTCATTACGGCCGCTGGATTGGTTACCGGGATCATCGAGTTCGCGCTTTCGGATGACATTACGATCTATTTGGCCGCACTCGGTGGTATATACGGATTACTGACAACCCTGGCCGGACTCCTACTTACTCTAGAGTAGCGACCACGCGCTAATCGCTCCGAAAAGCAACAGGAACAACATAGCGCCCCATGTCGCCCAGTATAGTTTGTCCGCGGTAATGCGCGTACATAGATATAATAAATACCCGAGTAACGCCCACAGTGCGGTCGCGAGCAACGATACCGGGCCCACCATAAGTAATACGACTCCGGCGAACACGATCATGCCGATCGGCAACCACGGAAAAAACGGAATCCGAAACGGCCGTGGCACATATGGCCGTTGTCGCCGGAACCGTATTAGGCTCACCGCGATCACGATCAGACTCAGTAAATACACCGCGTTGCCCATGTATGCCACGAAGGTAACCGAGTTCGTTAACAGCAAAAATACCGCTAAGACGGCGACGCCGAGCACAGCCCGGTACGGAACGTCATTCTGATTCAATGTCGAGAACGCGCGCTGGAATACCCCTTCTTCGCCGAGCGCATATAACCGGCGCGAAGCTACTAATGTCGCGGCTAGCAATGAACCGGCCGTAGCGAGTATAGCTGCCGGCACGACCACGACCCACCCTATCGTGCCCAAATGATCCGCTATCAACAGGAATGGTGCTTCGGATTGGCTTAATTCTTCGAGCGGAACCAGATTGACAGTCACGAATGATACCAATGTGAATATCAGGGTCGCTACGCCGACGGTTATCATAAGCGCCCGGGGAATATTCTTGGCCGGTTCTTTGACCTCTTCAGCAACCGAAGCGATATACTCATACCCGATATAAGTCGTGAATAGCAGAGAGACTCCGGCAATGATCGGTATTACGTGAGCTGGCAGTGCCGCGGTAAAGTCCGCTATCCCGAACTGGAACCCCGGCTGCGTGGTAACTAATCCGGCATACAACACAAGCAAAGTTATCAAGGTGATGGCGGTAATAATTTCACTTTTGCCGGTGCTGGCAACACCGCGCAGATTGACCAGGACGGACACCACGATCGCTCCCAGGGCAATTACCGGCGGCGCCACTGGCACGAAAAAGCTGACATAAAATGCGAATCCGGCCGCATTAATGACCAGATAACTGACGTCGCCTAACAGTACCAGCCAAGAAAAGATAAACGGATAATACCGTCGCCGCGTCGTGTTGAATACTAATGCCAAACTGGCGCCGGACCGGGGTATCGTCGTACCCAGTTCGGCATACAACAAAGCGCCGAAAAAAGCCAGAATCCCGCCGAGCAGAAAGGACACCGGCACATACTCACCGGCGACTGCCGCCCCGTGGCTCAGCAACACGAATATACCCCCGCCGACCGTACCGCCGAGCCCGATGACACAGAGCATCACCAGCCCGATATTTCGTTGGAGTTTGTGTTTTGATAGGTTTATAAACATGGCAGCTAGGGGTGTGCGATTCCCGCTTAGTGTAGCACGGACACCCGTGGCTATCGATCGCACGGATCATGTAGGGTACAATGAACGAAGAACACAACAAGGAGGAGATACCCGTATGGGAAAAGTATTCTGGGTTATATTGATCGCTGTCGTTGCCATTTTGCTTGGCGCGTTCGTATTGTTACGTGATGATTCAAACTCGAACACGGCTTCGCAGACAGTTGAAAACCCACTCGACGTTACTGAAGAAGATCACGTCCGTGGCCCGGACGACGCCGCGGCTACACTGATCGAATATGGTGACTTCCAGTGCCCGCATTGTGCCAATGCCGAACCGATGTTAAAAGAACTCAGAAACGACTTCCCTGACGAATTACGGTTGGTATACCGTCATTTCCCGCTTTCGGGCACCCATCCCAATGCTAGAGCGGCCGCCAAAGCCAGCGAAGCAGCTGCCAGACAGGGAGATTTCTGGGCTATGCACGACCTCTTGTTTGCCCGCCAGCAGGAATGGAGCAGTGATACCAGCGCCCAAGACACATTCGCTACGTACGCCGAGCAACTCGGGCTTAATATGGAGCAGTATCGTTCGGACTTTGAATCCGCCGGGTCGGACGTGGATTACGACCGTCGCGTTGGCGAGCAACTAGATGTACGGAGCACGCCCACGTTCTTCTTAAACGGAGAAAAAGCAGAGCAGAACAATCTGCGCAACCAAATCCAGTCCATCATCGAAAACCAATCAGGTGATGGCGACTCCTCGAACGACACCGGTTCGAACGAGTAATACAGGTTATTTGTCATCGTTCTGGATATAGGCCAAGTGTGAATCCCGGGCGCGCCGGAAGTGCTCATGTGCGGGAACACCGTGCCGTTTCACTCGCCGACTGACTTCCAGACTTCCCAGAAAATGCGGCATCATGACATATGAAGCACCCTTGTCGTATAGTTCCTGAGCTTCGTGCGCTTCCTCGGCTTTGGCGATAATCAAAACATCGGGGTGTCGGTGCACCACATGGGATACGATCGTAGCATTGACCGTGAAATCGGTCGCGGTTATGACGATCATTTTAGCTTTCTCAAGGGGTAAGTCTTCCAGAAACTCGGTGTCATTGCCGTCACCGTAAATCGCATCTACGCCTTCCCGGTCCAGCATGTCCACTACTTCCGGGCTGTAATCCACGACCAGATACCGCTGCTGTAGTTTTTGGAATCCGCTCAGAAAGCTGCGGCTGCCCGATTTGAACCCGAATACGATCACATCATATTCCTCGGCCAGATCCGGTTCCGAGCGTACACTTTTGCGTTCAAAGATTTTCAAATACGGTGCCAGCCATTCGTACACGGTATCCGAATACATAATGAGATAGGTAGAGCAGGCAATGGTAATCATAGCCACCATGGTCAGCATGGCCACGATTTGATCTGAGATTTGTCCGCTATCCCGGGCTAATATGATTAATATCAAAGAAAATTCGCTGATTTGGGCTACCGTTAACCCTGCCTTAAACCCGGTTTTCCGCGTAAAGTTCAGCAAGCCCATGATCGACATCACGATGATCGGGTTGCCGATGAGGATCACGATCGATAACACCAACGCCGGCCAGGCACCAACCCCGATACTGGAAAGGTGCAATCCGCTTCCCAGTACGATAAAGAACAGCACGATGAAGAAATCCCGCAGCGGCCGCATACGCGAGGATATTTCGAAGGCATAGGACGAATTAGCCAGCGCGATACCGGCAGCCAAGGCGCCGATTTCGATGGAAAATCCGATTACTTCAGCAATAGCCGCTACACCGAAGCCCCACCCGATAGAAAACAGGAACAGAAATTCCTGCGATTGTGCCAGAAAATGCTGCAACCGCGGTAAGACATAGCGGGCGATCAACACAATGGCGCCGATGAAAAGTATGCCGGATATAAAGGTCCGGGTTAGAATCTCCGATAATGCCTGTTCTTGGGCCAAGGCACTAACAACGATCAAAACCGTGACTGCTACGATATCCTGTATCAGCAAAAAGCCGGTTGCTACTTTGCCGTACAATCGATGCGTGTCCCGTTTGTCGGAAAGCAGTTTTAAGATGATGATCGTGCTGGAGAACGCCATAGCAATGGCAACATACAGCGCCGGAACCGGTGCGATCCCGAGCGACGTAGCTACGCCAAAGGCGATCGCGACCGTGAACAGTATTTGACCGACGCCGGTTACGACAGCGATTTTACCGACTTCCCTTATGATCCTCGGATTCAACCCCAGCCCGATGATGAACAACAACAACGCGATCCCCATGTGGGAAAATAGTTGGATCGTATGCTCCGACTCTACCAGATCGAACACTGCCGGACCGACGAGCAGACCGGTGATTATATGCCCGATGATAAGCGGCTGGCGAAGCATATGCATCACCCCAGCAATTACCGTGGCGATTGCTAACAGCAGGCTGATTTCAAGAAAAATGTCCATGAACGGATATTAACGTATTATTGCACCCGGATACCGACTGAGTGCAGTTGTGTATACTGAACCACGTTTATAACCATAGCGACCCCTTTTGTCACACCCGTAGAGATGATGAGACCCGACATGCGCCCCGTCTCCGTGGATATGTAATTTTTATTTTATTTAAAGCACACCGTTTACGGTTATGCTATTGTAGCTCGTATTATGCTTTGTATGTTGCCGGTGTGTCAATGGGTAAGTTGGCGTGGTGGGGAGTGTTGTCCGCGCGATCCTGATTGTGTTGGCAATGCTGTGGTTGTATTCTGTGCAACAGAGGAAATATACATTGGAAATATATGAACTTATTCTTGTTTATCGCTGTCATATTCATCATTACGCTTCTTGTAGGTAAATTGCTGGAGAAAATCAGAGTACCCTGGATCTTCGCCGCACTTTTAGTCGGTACCGTGTTAGCGATCTACAATCCGTTCGCCGCCATCACTTCCTCGCCGACATTCGAAACACTCGCCCAACTCGGCATGTACTTCCTGTTGTTCCTGGTCGGCTTCGAATTGAATCTCAATCAACTGCGGCAAAAAAGCGGGTTTATCGTCAAATCGGTCTTTTTTATTATTTTATTGGAAGGGCTACTCGGCTCCCTGGTGGTGCACTTCGTGTTCGGCTATGGATGGTTTGTTTCGGGTCTCGTGGCCTTGAGCTTCGCTACCGTAGGTGAAGCTATCCTGGTTCCCATCCTGCACGAGTTTCGGCTCATCAACACGTCACTTGGTCAAGCCATAATCGGGATTGGGACCGGCGATGATTTGATCGAGATCCTGTTACTTTTGGTCGCGACCGTGCTGGTCGGCTCGCAGTCGGGTGGAAACGTGTTGCTCATCATCGGCTCACTCATTATGCTGATCCTGCTGACGCTCGGGTTCGCGTTGTTTCGAAAAGAAACCAACAGATTCAAATTTGTCAGCATAGAAACGTTGTTCCTGTTCGTGTTGTTTGTATTCTTTGTTTTTATCGGTGTCGGAGAATACGGAGAGGCGGCACCCTTGGCAGCTATTTTAGCCGGTGTATCGGTGCGATATTCCGTCCCGCGGCAACGCTTGGAATTCATCGATAACGAAATTAAGTCTTTGGCGTACGGATTGTTCGCTCCGTTGTTTTTCGTGTGGGTCGGCGTCAGCATGAATATCGAATATCTCGTCTCCTTTCCGCTTTTGATACTACTCGTCGTTATTGTCTCAAAAGGGGCGAAACTGTTGGGGAGCTATATCACAGGCAGAAAAGAACTCGGCACACGCGGCGCCATATTGCTCGGTATCGGGCTGTCCGTCCGCTTCAGTACCAGCATTATCATTATCAAATTCCTGCTCGATAACGACGTTATCGGTCAAGACATCTATTCGGTGATTATCGCTTCCAGTATCGTGTTCAAATTTATCGTGCCGATTCTGTTTTCGTTTTTATCCAACCGCTGGAGCTCCGAACCGGCACTCCAGGGGTAAATACGCTGTCGGAGAAAGTATCTATTGCTTGTTGATCACGTTTCGAGGCTCGTGTTTGAGATAGTGCTTGATATTCTCAGCCGTATCCTGTCGTATCCGGTGTACGGCCTCCTGGCTATTAAAGCCGTTGTGGGGTGTAACGATGACATTGGGCATGCGGAGCAGTGCGTCATGTTCGGCGTTTAAGAGCAAGTCCTGCGTGCCGACATCCGGATGCAACAACGCGATCTCCTCTTCGAACCGCAACAATTGTTCGCCTTCGAGCACATCCAAACCAGCTGCTGATATATGACCGGAAAACAACGCATCAATAAGCGCCTTGGTATCGATCAGATCGCCGTTGGCCGTATTGAGCAACACGGCGCCTTTCTTCATACGCGCCAACGTGTCGGCATCGACCATGTGACGGGTCGTTTTGCCACCGGGCGCGTGTAAACTCACGATATCGCTATTCTCGAGTACGTAATCGAATGAGGCGTATGAAATGGCGTCGTCTTCGGGCGGATGCGGATCATACCCGATAATGTTCATGTCCAGACCGGCCGCGGCCCGGGCGACCCGTCGGCCGACACGACCGCACCCGATAATGCCGATGGTTTTACCGGCTACCTCAAACCCGGTTATTTCCCCGTGATCAACCACCCGGTCCGTGATGTGCCGGGTAGTGTCACCGAGCCGCCGAGCAAGCGCGAGTAGCAACATCATGGTATGTTCGGCCACCGTGGCCTCGATACATCCCGAGACCGTACTGACGAGTACGTCATGTTCATCGGCACACGCTACATCGATATGGTCATACCCGCTGGAGCGGCTCGCGATGTACTCCAATTCCGGTAATTTCGACACAGCATTGGCGCTCACATCAGACGTAACCGATACTGAGACGATCGCGGCATCGGCGTACTGCCTCACCGTAACTTCGGTCAGTGGTTCATCCGTATAGACGGTTTCGATATTGAAGATATTCTTGAACGCACGCTGGTAATACTGTTTATCGCCATCCCAGACGTCAAAGAATACGATTTTCCGCATATCTTGTCAGCACCCTGTTACTCCTGTCTTCAGTGTAAGCGCTTATGGCAAACGGGTAAACCGCCTTATCACCGAGCATTTCCCATACATATGCATCCTGTTGCGCGTTCGCCAACTATCCGTAAATGATTTCCGCATTGTGAACGATAGCCAACACGTCCTGGATTACAGGGTCTTCGGTCTGGAGTTGGTAACACGTTTGTTGGCCATGGCGTTCCTTACGGATCACCCCGGCGAACGCAAGCACCCGCATATGCTGGGAGATAGCGGCAGAAGACACCGACAACGCATCGGCCAACTCACCGACGGATATGTTTTCATACCGTTCCAGCAACTCCACTATCCGGAGTCGTGTCGTATCACTCAGGCTATGAAAGACCCGTTGCAATTCAAACATAGTTATTTAAGTAATTAAGCATATACTTATAATATAATCATACGACAGCGGTCATACGCAAATTACCGCTTATGGTTACTGTGGAAAAGCGCCTTCAAGATTGAGCATCATTCATCTCGGACAATAAATCATCTTCAAACTGCTGCACGCCCGATATGTCTCTTGAGTAGGTACTAACATCGGGAAAGTCGAGATTCTGTATTCGTTGCCATACCGCGCGTATGAGTAGTGCCACGCGCTCTACGTCGGTCTCATCCATGGCATATTCCAGGGTTATGACGCGGTCTTTGTATGGGCGTATGAACTCTAATACGCCGCAGTCAACCGAATAATCCGACCAACTTCTGGAGTTCTCCACGAGTAATTTGTAAAATATCAGTTGCGTTTTGTACCGCCACGCTTTCAGGGCGTCATTGCCGCTGTTTTTGTTCCATCCGGTTAACGGTTTACCGGTTTTGAAATCATAGACATGACACGTTTTATCCTGGTTGAGCACCATTTTATCTATAGCGCCGCTTAATCGGGCATCGTGTATCGTAACCCCTTGTTTTTTGAAATCCGTTTCTATTAAATGCGCCGGATCGAATGCATGATACCGTTCCTGCAGATACCGGGATAACTCCTGGTGTCCTTGACGTAGATAGGCTTCATACTCGTGATCTCTCATCCGTTGTTCCGCTAAAACGTCACCGAACAGGGCGAGCACACGGTCGAGATCCATCGGTTGGCCATCTTTCACGGAGCGGTACGTCTCCCGTAATGTCGCGTGGATCGCGCTGCCATAGGCGGCCGAGGCGGTCTGCGCTTGCGGAAAGTGGAGCAAACTTTCCAGTAAAAACGTGTGCGGCCCGTTCCACGCCACATCAAGAAACTTCAACAAATGCGTAACGTTAAGTTGGTACGCATCAAGTATGGGTTTGAGTACTGCTTGGGCGTCGCTTTCGCGTGGGAGCGGATGATAAGATTGCCAACTCCGTTCCAACCCGTACTCCACTTCTTCGGAGTCCAGATCCGTATATTCAAATCCGTCATGATCCAGAAACGGCACGAGCAGGGAGGTTTTTCCGGCATTGTCACGAACATGGCCGGTTATATAAACGTTCGACTTGGCACGGGTCATGGCTACAAAAAATAATCGCAACTGGTCATCAAGGTGGTCTCCGGCAGGAGTAATCGGCATATTGCCGGGGAACGTGAGCAGTTTTCGTCCGCCTTCGCCAGCCCATATCGATTCCTGGGCATTGATAATAAAAACCGTATCGTATTCCTTGCCTTTGGCTTTGTGGGCAGTCAGAACATGTACGGCATCCTCGCTGCTGACAAATGGGGTTTCGTCCACGATCGGCATATTGTTTTCCCGGTGCAGTTCGACAAATTCCACGAAATCACGCACATATATCACTTCCCGCCGTCGGTACTCCTGCAATTTTTCCCGTAATAACCGCAAGGCTGAGAGAAACGCCATGTACTCTCCGCGGTTGTCGGCAAACCGTTGATTGGAAAAGTGATACTCCCGGTACGGACTCCTGAAGTCCGCACCTTTTCGTGAACCGATCAACCGGTCCAACACATACTCCAACGGTTCGGAGGTAGCTCGTCGTGCACACTCCAGTAAAAACCGGGCGATTTTGGCGATATACGGATCATCACTCTGAAGCATGACATCCAGCCAGTATTTTCGTTGCTGATACGCTCGGGTACTGATATGCCATATATCGACCGGATCGACCTCCCAGAAGGGAAAGCTTAGTACCCGACTGACATACTCATTGGCCGCGTCATGGTCTCCTTCAGCGATATAGTGCGTCGCATAGGCCATATCGATTAACTGGGAAATGTGATACTCCTCCAGCACGTTCTGGCGTCGTTCATAGACGACCGGAATGCTGGCCGCTCGCATATGGGGCATCAACTGTTCCAGATAAGCATGCTGGCGACCAATGATCGCAATTTCACGAGCCGGAACACCTGAGTCGAGGAGACGGCGTATCTCACGGGCCACCCAGGTGTATTCATGCACGGGAGTTTCCAGTTGTGTATACATGATCTGTCCGTCTTCGGGTGGATCGGCGGCTTCCACGGTTTTATCGACATCAGAAAGCGTAGTCTCCAGTCGGGTTTCACCCTGGGTGATAACCGTTCGTGCTTCATCTAATATTTCCTGTCGCGACCGATAATTGTGCCGCAGGGTTATCACCTGTGACTCCGGATACGTGTCCCGGAAATGGAGTATGTTGCTGACTTCAGCCCCCTGGAATTTATAAATCGCCTGGTCGTCATCCCCGACAACCATTACGTCGGGATTGCCTTCGTGTACGGGATTGTCGTTCAAAGCGTAGAGTATCCTTAATTGCGCGTCATTCGTATCCTGAAACTCATCCACCAGCAGGAATTGGTATTGTTCCTGGAGTTCATGTCGCAAATCCGGATACGACTCAAGCGCGTGCAACACATGAAGCACCATATCGGAAAAGTCATATCGCTGGCGCCGCCGTAACTCCGCTTGGTAGCGTTCGTAGACATCCGCTAACGCATATAAGCGGTCGTTATGGCTCCGATCCTTGAAGACGTATTGGTTGTCTTCATTCTTGTGCAACCAAACGGACTTCCAGGCGGTTATCGGTTTGGTAGAACCGGTAGCTTCGGCTTCGTCTACTGCTTCTTCCAGCGAACTTCGTATGATTTCAGAGAGGGGCTGGAATGGTTCTGGCAGATCCGGCGAAGAAGACTCCGGCATCTTTTCCAGCGCCTCCCTGACTCCGGGTATATCCGATTTACTGAAGCGGGTTACATGAAACGCATCCTGCAACAAGGGTTCGATCTGCTGTATAGCCGACTGGTTGTCATCCAGGACAGTCCGCAACTCCGGCGCCTCCAATCCGGCCTTTTTCAAATTGCCGATCGCTCCGATGATAGACCCCAGATACACGAACGCGTCGTTCATGGTACTGGTAAGCGGGTTATCATGCGGCAATCGTTGCAGGATGTCCCGTAGTATCTCGATCTGTAGTATTTCATCAGATGGAGCAAATTGCGCTCCGTTATAAAAATACTGGGGATGCTGGTTGATAACTTCCACACCGAAACTGTGGAACGTATGGATGGCAACCTTATGGGCGTCAATGCCGATCAAATCCAAAAGCCGTTCACGCATGGCCATAGCCGCTGACTCAGTAAAAGTCAGACACAATATATTTCTCGGTAATACATCCGTGGAACGAAGAATGTTTGCTACCCGCATACTCAACAGCTGTGTTTTCCCGGTGCCGGGACCGGCGACCACCATAACCGGCCCATAGATACAATCCACCGCCGACTTCTGAGCGGTATTCAGTTTTTTGTACTCAGCTTCGAACTCGGACATCACGCTCCAGTATAGCAGTGACGGAAACGCTGAAAGCGCAATAGTAATTGCGCACCGGGCGGCTGCATATGCAAAATGGGTATGCGATATCTTTGGATGTTACTGCGGATTCTCGGATATCACTTCAAGCGCGTCGGTTTCCAGCGTGCCTTCGATATCAACATCTTGCAAAAACTGCTCTGCCCGGCTCAAATCCTCCGCCGCTTCGATATCTGGCGTGGAAATAGCATGCGATTGAGTTTCTTCCCTATCCTGATTGCTCTGATGCCAGGACCACAACCCGAACGCCAACAAACCAACAACAACGACCACGAGTATGGCCTCCGTGATACTAAAGCCCGCGTCCCGATTATCCGACATATATCCCCCCGTTCGTTACCATCGGATATACAGTTGGCGCATCGATAGGTTGGTTGCCATAAATATTACGCCGGTGTGTATGCAGCCAGGCTGAATCGGTGGCTTCTTGCATGGTGTGGGGAAGTCGCAGCAACTGATCCCGATAGACATCGAGAGCTTCGCGAACTTCTTCGACCGCTATGGCGAAACGAACGAGTCGCTCACCGACGTTACTATCGGCGCAATCAAATTCGAACCGGTATTTTTGAACGACCGTAACCGCGGCCGACGTGTTCGCCTGAGCGGTGTCGACCGAATCCAGACGACTATCATACGTAGCCGTACGTATATTCTCCTTTTCGGCCAAAGTCCGGAGCTCCGTATCGACCCGGCGCAAGGCGTTTTCGAGGTTGCTGACCCGGGTGGCAAGATCCGGTATGGCTTGCTGTATGCGGGATTTCGCGTCCGCGCATGTTTGTCCGGACATGCTGGTGGTGCGTGCTTCGGCTTCACCGCGTATCCGTTCTTGACGTTGTTGGGCGCTTTCTTGGGTTGGAGCCAGATTCTGATCGGTTTGTCCGTCCGGAGGCTGGTGTTCGTGCCCCGCATGCGCTCCTACGGATGGAAGCATCGTAAATACGACACAGACGACGCTGATGGTTGCCAAAAAAGACGCAATAAAGAACGGTTTCATAATGTCATCTTTTGTTGTACCTATTGGCATCCTGCATAACGTCAAACACGCTTACAAACTACCGGTTGATGCGCCAGCGTTCGTTGGATGGGATTTTCGACAAACACTGAGCCTTGGGTACTAGTTCGAGTCAGCAGTTCGTGAAGCACTGGCAGTAATGTTGACACCCGATTCATCGTCACTGGGCGCTGATATGACAACACGGAGCTGCAGTCCGTTGTCGTGTTCGGCTACATACGATGATCTGTTATTGCTCGTGGATGTCGAGGTCGTCTGCCATCCGTTTTCACTCAGAGAGCGTTGATAAAAGTCCGACACTTCCTGTGTACTGGCTTGCGTACTCCACGTTGCCGAATACCCGGAAACGCTATCCTGGGTCTGCGAGCTGGAGCTTATCACTTCGGCTGGATCGAATACCGGAATTTCCTGGGGGAAATCGTCCGGCAATTCGGTCTGCATTGAAAAGCCATTATCCGTTGAGTCATCACTCGTGTCGCCGCCGTTCGTTTCTACCTGAACCTCATCAGCCGCGTCTGACACTTCATCGGCTACTTTGTTAAACAAAAGTCCGATGGCGATAGCGGCCAGTACCCCTAGTAGAATCAGCACACCGACAATAATGAGTACTATTTTGAGCGCTTTATTGTTGGAACCGCCCGAGGTGTTCTGTTGCTCGTTCGCGGTTGCGTTCTCCGTCTGCTGTTGTTGTGTATCACCTGACTCTGGATTATGTTCGTTATCCGCCATCACTCCTCCTTGGTTCTTAATTTATGCATGTTCCCTTGAGATGCTACTTGAGTAATGAGATACCGCCGATCAACGGCAATGGCTTCTTTTCTTCATTGACTACATTGATGATACCCATGATCACCAGTATAACCCCGAAGATCCAGATTATTGCCCAAAGAAGGAATCCAATCAATATAAACATTAATATCCAACTGACAATATTCCCGATCACCCAAAACAAGAGTAGATTTAATTGCTGATTGGCGTGATACATGGCAAAGTCGTTGTTTTTCATGTCCATTACCATGGGAAGGAAAAACAAAATAGGCATTAGATAGCCAATAATGCCGGTGGCTTTGGCGTTATCCGCATCACCGGCTGTTTGCTCGGATTGTGTATCCGTTTGTTCCTGCGTATTCCGCATTTTTTGTGTTTCTTCGGTGTTTTGTGGCTCCGCCATATCCGTACCTCCGTTATTTATTGTTTTAATTATAACACATATACGACCGATGCAAGCAAAAATATCCGGAATATACGATATAATCGGTGTATGCAGGAATGGCCACAATTTACCGCTGCTCACGCTGCCGCCCTGAATTTAAACGAGGCGGGTTTCGAAGCTTACATCATCGGTGGTGCCGTCCGGGATATGCTGCTTGGGTACATCCCGAAAGATTTTGATCTGGTAACGAACGCGACTCCTGATGAAGTCACTAGTATCGCCGATTTCAAACAACCACGATACATCGACACCTCCCAGGCCTATGGAGTCACGCGCGTCCGGATCCCGGTACCTTCGGATGCCGGCGACATCCAGGACGTGGAACTGGAAATCGCCACTTATCGCCGAGACATAGAAGCCCACCTGGGTCGGACTCAAACCAAAGTCGAGTTCGCCTATCTGGAAGATGACATCCAACGCCGGGATTTCACTGTTAACGCATTGGCGCTTGACCCGGCCACGTATCAATTAATCGATATCGTCGACGGATTGTCGGATTTAGAAAATACGTTGATACGGTTTATCGGCGAGCCCGAGACCCGGATTCAGGAAGACCCGCTTCGTATCCTCCGAGCGATCCGGCTCAAAAACCAACTGGCGTTCCAGTACGATGACGAAACACATCACGCGTTACACCAATCGATCCGGCACAACACGCTGGATGACATCGCCACGGACAGGATCAAATTCGAGTTAACCTACATGCTGATACACAAACACCGATCCTCCGCCTTGACCGATCTGGACGAGTTGGACACGTTCGACGCATTGCTTCCGGAAGTGGCCGCCCAAAAAGGCGTTGCCCAACCCGAAACGATCCATGCCGAAGGAGACGTATGGCGGCACTGTATGCTGACGATGCAGTATTTGCCGGACATCATCAGCCCCCGTTTGGCATGGGCGGCGTTACTCCATGACACCGGCAAAGTCACCACGGCTCGTTCACCGGAAGACACTGGCGACCGGATCCGTTTTGACCAGCATTACCTCGAGGGTGCTAAGATAGCCCGCCGCGTATTGAAACAGCTGGGCTTCGGGAAACGATTCCGGGAAGAGGTCGCCTGGATGGTGCATCATCACTTAGCTATCGACGATCTTCCCCGGATGCGCCCCGGCCGGGCTAAACACATGATGAGTCATCCCGCCTTTGCCGATCTACTGGAGCTGCATAAAGCCGACGCCCACGCGGCATGGAGTGTCAGCGACTCGGGTGCCGTAGATTCTGGTCCGGCCGATTTTCCCGAACTCGAACGGATATGGCACGACTTCCAACAACAAACCCATCAATACCCGCCCTCGCTCAAACATGACCTTGGCATCGATGGCACATGGTTGATGCGAAACTTCCAACTTTCCGGCGGACCGCGCATCGGGGAAATCCTGGGTATACTGGAAGAGAAATACCTTGATGAGGAGATCGCTACTACAGAGGATGCTGAAGCAGCGGTCACGCATTACTTACGACACGGGTCAAACGAAGATAGCGGATAGGTCCCGAAGTATCCGAATCTAATTTTGTTCGAAGTCAGTATGCTCCGTCCCAACCCAGACATATTCCCATAACTCAGCTTCCGGCCCGAGTTTATCCACTCCTTCAGGGTAGCTTGGCAGGAAACCGTATTCACGTGCGTTGGCGTACTCATTGTCGCTTAACCACTCATACGCTTCTGTCTGGCCGAATTGATCCAGCGACTGATTGGCAACGGCGTCATTGACATCGATCGTATAGCCACTGTGGTGCTTGGAGTAACCGGGGATGGAGTACTCTTGGAGTACTGCGTTGATATCTTCATCGGCTTCACCGTTCGTGATTTGCTGGGCCGTGTACCGACTACCCTGTTCTTCCTTGGCTCGCTGAGCTAATTGTGAATCAAAAATAATTTGCTGTGTTTCGACCGAACGATATCCCGACACCAAACGCAGTGATATATTGTCTTCGCTGGCCGCTTGCTTCAGTCGCTGCCATGCCTCGATCGCCTCGGGCTGCAACTGTTCACCGTTGATGTTCTCGAGCGAACGGTTGGGCGTATACTGCAACCGATATCCCCGCTCCTCGGCGATACTCCGAATGTGACGATCAACAGCACCATTACTCACTATTTCCGGCGGTTCACTGATGCGGTCCACACCCGGTAAATCTACTTCGTAATATCGCTCGACAAACCGTTCCGCAATAGGAGTTTGTGGTTGCGGGGTATCCTGTTGGGTGTTTTGGGATTGTCGCTCATCTTGTTGGCTTTCCTGCCGGGATTGGTACCACTGCCATCCATACCAACCCGCTGCTCCGAGTAAAAGTATGACGGCTATAAGTAAAAGCGCTTTGGGCCATTTTTTCTGAGCTACATGTTTATCCATGGTAATTTCCGTCCCCTCGTGTACCGTCATTGTACCAACGTTTCATATGATCCGATACACGTTGACTGTCTCGGTTATTGCAATATCCCGATGTTACACAAACCCCGTATCAAGCGGTGAAAAATTGCTAATGCTCGTGGTTATTTGCTACCATAAACACAGATAGTCAGGGGAGGATGAGTATGCGTTTGATGCGTTTGATCGTAGTAGTGCTGGCGATAACGCTTGTCGGGTTCGGGGGTGTAGCCTACGCCGCGGACATACAAACCAGCGAAACGGTAACCGTAGCTTCCGGGGAAACGATCGAGGACGACCTGTTTGCTTCTGCCACGACGATCCGCATCGACGGTACGGTGGCCGGCGATGCCTATGTAGCGGGCGAACAAGTTACCATCACCGGTACCGTGGAAGGTGACGTTTTTGCTGCGGCACAGAGCATTAATGTCAGTGGCTCGGTCGGAAGTATCCGGGCTGCCAGCCAATCCGTAAACTTCTCCGGCGCCACGGTGGACGGCGGCGTAACGTATTTCGGGAATACCTATAGCAGCAATCAACAAACCCGGGTTAATGATGGAATTCTGTTCTTTGGTAATACCGGCACGTTCGCCGGAGACATCGCGCATGGAATTACCGCGTTCGCCCAGACAGTAGTCGTACCCGGTACGATCGGCACCGATTCGACTATTACGTCCGAAACGTTCCGTGTCACGGAATCAGCCACTGTTAACGGTCCCGTCACCCACCGTTCCGCTACCGAGCCGGAGATAGCTCCGGGCGCCCAGATCGACGGAGAGATCATCCGGGAGGATAGACCCCAGGAAATGCAATTCACTAGTGGATTGGAAAATGCGGCCTTCCTGTTTTCGCTGTGGTCGTTCATAGCAGCACTCGTGACCGGTGCCGTCCTATTGCTCATCGTCCGCAAACCATTCTCCGAAACGGCAAGCACGGTGATGAAACGACCGTGGGCAAGTCTGGGATGGGGTGTTATCGCGCTTGCTATCCTCGGGCCGCTTTTGTTGCTCCTGCTTCTCACCGTAGTAGGCATACCGCTAGCTATTATTTTACTTGGCCTCGCGCTGGCGGCTTTGTATATAAGCAAATTCGTCGTTGGTATCGCACTGGGGAAAGTCGTGCTCTCGTGGGTTAACCATTCCAGACGGCCACGTCTGTTCGAGAGTTTCTTCATTGGTTTGCTAATCCTCTACATACTCCATTTCATCCCCTTCATATCCTTCCTGGTCTCCTTGCTGGTGGCCATTCTTGGAGTCGGGGCCATTCTGCTTTACGCAACATCGGCCATCCGCGCCCAACACCGGTAAGCCGGGTGAAACACCGGAAAGGTGCGTGCACAACAACCCGCCATCGACTACTCCCTCTTGCAAGCTCGCACCAAAACTGAGGTACCGAATGGGAAATTCAGATACTGCATTACCCGGGCTTCTACGCGCAACAGCGATACAAAAAGACGGTTGATGAACCCTGGAAGCATTACATAGGATGTTTCTTGTCTGCGGGATAATGTTTTCTCCAACACCCGGAATCCGACGATAAGCGGGAACGAAAAAACGATCGCATAACTGCGTTTCGTCACCGAATAGTTGGCATGGTTGAGTTTTCGACAGAGACCCGAGGCCCGGTATCGACGATAGTGATGGAGACTCTCGTCATGACCGCTCCACAACCACTGGTAGGCCGGTACCGTTATCAGTAAAGAACCGCTGGGTTTAAGCACCCGCCGCCACTCCCGCAGCGCCGACTCGTCACGCTCGATATGCTCCAAAACGTCCAGAGCTACGACCGCATCGAAGTGATTATCCGGAAACGGCAGACGTACACCATCCACGTGATGTACTCGTTTAATGCCCCTCTTTTTTAAGAATGCGATCGCTTCTGCAGAGCTATCTACGTTGGTAACTTCACCGTATTGCTCCAATACCGGCACCATTCCGCCGGTGCCCGAACCGACATTAAGAATGGTATTGCTTTCCCGGGGCACCATCCGTCGCAACTGCCGCTGCACGATATCCTTACGTCCCACGTGCCACCAGTACATATCTTCCAGCTCGGCCATGGCCTGATACTCCGAGATATTCATATAATCACCTTTTCATACATTGCCCAATCGTAACAGCCGGGCGTTAGTGTTTGTATGCCCTCCGAGTATGCGCCCGCTTCAGGTCTTATCCGTGACGGGATTCGTGATAGCACATGCTTCCGGAAGCTCGCCAGTTTGTTATGATACACAGTATGCAAAGGGTAAACGCGATCCTGAACCGGTTCAATATGTATATCCTGATGCGGGTGTATCTGGGAACGCTTATTCTGATCGCCGCCGGTTTGAGTTTCCTGGACTACCTCCCCTATGACAGCGTCGACATTTTACTGACAAGCATATACTTGATCGTCGCGTGCATAGCATTCAACTGGGTATTCGCGTGGTGGCATAAAGCCGCCACCAGCTTGGACTCCCCTATCATAACCGCCATGATCCTGACGTTGATAGTCAGTCCGTTGTCGCTGACCACTATCTGGTGGTTACCCGGTGTACTTGCGTTTGTGGCTATGGCCGTAAAGTACAACCTCTCGTTTTACCCCTCGCATATTTTCAACCCGGCCGCGCTCGCCGTGGTGATCAGTGCTGTGGTGCTCAGCCAGCCCGCCAGCTGGTGGGTCGGCACCCAGCTTTTAACACCGTTCATAATCCTGGGCGGCCTGGTTATCATTCAAAAGATCCAGCGGTGGGAGTTAATCGGCACGTTCCTGGGTGCATATCTTTTCCTGACCGTTGCCATATCAATGGTGCAGGGCACGTTATCTTCCCTGCCAACGACACTGGAAACCCTGCTTTTGTATTCACCGTTGTTATTCTTCACCTTTGTCATGCTGGTGGAGCCGGCGACATCCCCGACCAAACTCCGGAATCAGATCACATACGGAGCGACTACCGCCGTAGCCGTTGTACTCTTGCAGCATGTGGACATAGCCGCCCTGCTCGGGAATCCCGGGATAACCCTGCCGAGCGGATTCGAATTGGGATTACTGCTTGGCAACGTATTCGCCGCGGTCAGTGAACCCAGTAGGCGGCATAAACTAAAACTTACCGCTACTACTGAAGAAGCCGCCGATACGGCCAGTTTCCATTTTAAAAAGCCGTTTAAACTGACATACGCACCGGGGCAATTCATGGTGTGGACACTGCCCCATCGACACGCCGACGCCCGGGGAAACCGGCGGTGGTTCACGATTTCCTCATCCCCGACCGAAGACGAGTTGATGATCACTATGCGCTTCAGCGAGTCCTCAAGCAGCTTCAAGCGGGCTATCCGGCAACTGGAACCGGGTGACCATATAACCGCTCATGGGCCGGGCGGGGAATTCACGCTCCCCAAAGATGCGGATCAACCATTGATATGGATTGCCGGCGGTATCGGTATTACACCCTTCCGGAGCATGGCGAAATACCTCTACGACACCGGCGAAACCCGCGACATTACCCTGTTCTACGGCAACCCGACCACCGAAGCCATCGCTTTCAAAGACACATTTGACGACATAGCCGGCTCGATCGGCCTGAAGCCGGTATACGCCATCACCGATGAAACGCCGCCGGAGGGTACACAGTTCGAGTACGGCTTCATAAACGCCGATATGATCGAACGGCACGCGCCCGGCTACGCCGAAGCGGTGTTCTATCTCTCAGGCCCGCAACCCATGGTCGAGTCTTTCGAAGCCATGCTCCGGGATATGGGCATCAAGCGGGACCGGATCAAAACCGATTACTTCCCTGGCTACGAAGATACGTAACAGTCAAGGATTAGCAGAATTCGCAGCCGCCGGATTCTTTTTTGGCTTCCGCTTTTTTCTTTTCCTGTTCCTGCTCTTGGGCGGAAGACTGCTTCTGCTCTTGGGCGTTTTGGTTTTGTCCCTGAGTCTGTTTTTTGTTTTTCTTTTTGGGATTAAATCCTAATATCGCCATGGATTTATGTGTAACATATAATGCCTATGCTTGTCAATACGCTGCGTCGGCCTGGCCTCCGAAAGAAACCCGTTTCAATACCGAGCGGACTACGCGCATGATGACGAATAGGATTGCCGCCGATCCGCCGATATAGAGCCAGTTACCGCTGCTGATCGGCGATAAATCGAACACATTACTCAAGAACGGCACGTATAACACGGCCACCAAAATCCCCAGCGACGAAGCGATAGCAACCAGCAACCACGGGTTGGACAACCACCCGATCCGGTAGTCAGAGCGGATATTCACCAGCCGCACCATTTCCAGCACCACCATGGCCACGAATGTCGAGGACATAGCGGCCGTTAATCCATCCGCGTCCATGTTGTAGGCGAATTGCCAGAGAATAACGACCGTCATCAACGCACCGAAGATGAACATTTCCACCCAGAGTTTGGTGTTGATAATGCTGCCTTGGAACCGGCGCGGTTGGTACTTCATGATGCCGCGCTCGGCCGGGTCGCTCCCCAGCGCGATGGCGGGCAAGCCGTCGGTTACGATATTGATGAACAACAGATGCACCGCGGTTAAGATCAGGTTCTGGAATATCACTACCCCGAAAAAGACCGCCAATACTTCAGCGATGTTGGCGCTTAAGAGGTAGTTCACGAACTTGCGGACATTGTCGAAGATGCCCCGGCCTTCCTCGACCGCGGCCACGATGGTCAGGAATTGGTCATCCAGCAAAATCAAATCGGATGCTTCCTTACTGACATCACTTCCGGTTATGCCCATGGCCACGCCGATATCCGCGGCCTTGATGGCCGGCGCGTCGTTAACGCCGTCACCGGTTACGGCGACCTGGTGGCCGTGTTTTTTGAGCGCCCGGACGATCCGGATCTTATGCTCGGGATCCACCCGGGCATAAATAGCGATGTTTTCCGCCTTGTCTTCGAATTCTTCCTGGGTCAGTTCGTCCAACTCAGCACCCGATATCGCCTCGCCTTCTATCCCGATCTCGCCGGCGATAGCCCGCGCGGTATCGATGTGATCTCCGGTCACCATGATGACCCGCATACCGCTTTCGCCGTGCACGCGCTGGATTACTTCCTTTATCTCCGTCCGCGGCGGATCCATCATGCCCTGGAGTCCGACGAATACCAGCTTGGATTCGATCGTTTCCTGGTCTTCCGGCTCTTTCTTGACGGTTTTGTAGGCGAACCCGAGCACACGGAGTGCCTGCAGTGACATCGTCTGGTTTTGTTCGAGAATGTCCTGTTTCTGTTCCTTGGTTAGTTTGGTTTCTTCACCGTTTACCAGAATGTGCGTGGCGTGTTCCAGCACCGCCTCGGCGGAACCTTTGGTGTAAACCGCGTACCCGTCCTCCGTCCGGTGCACTGTCGACATCATTTTCCGGTTTGATGAAAACGGTATTTCGTTGACGCGGGGCTCGGCTTCGTTGGCTTGTTCCGGCGTGATACCGGCTTTGGCGGCCGAAACCAGCAAAGCGCCTTCGGTCGGATCACCCGTAACTTCCTCCTCGCCCAGAGTCGCGTTGTTACACAACACCCCGATTTTCAGAATCGGCTTTAGCTTACTCACGTCACTCAGCTGCTGTTTATTCCGGTAAAACGCGCCTTCGGTCTTATATCCCGACCCTTCCACGTGGTAACTCTGACTATTAACCCGGATTTGCCGGACCGTCATTTCGCCCCGGGTCAGGGTACCGGTTTTGTCCGAGCAGATGGTATCGGTCGAACCCAATGCTTCGACCGCGGATAGTTTCCGGACCAAGGCGTTGCGCCCGGCCATACGGCGCGCTCCCAGTGCCAGCGATATCCGCACCACGAACGCCAGCCCTTCGGGGATGGCCGCCACCGCCAAAGCGACCGCGGCAGTAAACGCCAGTACCAGCCGGTGCAACAATCCGGCTTCCTGTATCTGGGCATCCGCCAGAAAAATGACGATGAATACGATGATCGATATGAACAACACGCCCACCCCGAGCCGTCGGCCCAATCGATCCAGCTTTTTCTGCATCGGCGTGAGATCCTGCTCGGCCGTATCTACCATGCCGGCGATCCGCCCGATTTCACTGTTTTCGCCGGTCGCCACCACGATCCCCTCCCCGCTGCCGGTATTGATGAACGTACCGGAGAACAGCATGTCCGACTGGTCACCCAGCGCCGCCGTTTCTTCCACCGGTTCGGTTTGTTTATGGACCGGCATGGATTCGCCGGTCAGTGAACTTTCATCGACTTCCAGCACGTTGACCGTGGTCAGCCGGATGTCCGCGGGCACTTTCTGCCCCTCCTCGAACAGCACGACATCACCGGGTACGAGCTGCGAAGCGTCGATGTCCCTGATTTCACCGCCCCGCCGCACGCGTGCTTTGTGGCCGACCAAGTTCCGCAGCGCTTCCACGGTCCGTTCGGCCTTGTATTCGTTCAGGAATCCGACGATCGCGATCGCCAGTACGATGACGAATATCAGGATGCCTTCCTTGACACTGCCGTCGCTTTCGATCAACCCCAGCCCGAAAGAAATCACCGCGGCTACCAGCAAGACAATGATCAACACGTCCTTGAACTGGCTCAGGAACAGGCGCCACGCCGAAACGGTATGCGTCGCGTTGAACGTGTTCGCCCCGTATTGCTCCAGCCGCGCTTCAGCCTCTTCGTTGTCCAGCCCGGTCTCGGATGTAACTTCGAACCGGGAGCTCACGGATCGGACGGTCTGTTTATAGAAGCTCTCGCTCATAGCGTGCGCCTTGACTTTACAGGTGCCGCAATGTAAAACTCGAAAGTAAGCATTGCCTTTATAATACATAAAAGAGACCCGCGATAAAAACATGCAAGACTGGCTCCTGAATCTTTTCCAAACCAACGACCTGAACCAAGCGATTTCCTCATTGTCGTTCACATCGGTCACAATTGCGGTCGTTCTATTAGTTGTTCTGGTGACACTGGCGGCATTTTTGCGCGACCGTTTCCCCGGTTCAAAACCATGGCTGTTCTGGAGTATGGCGGTTGTCGTGGTTGTCGTAACGTTTATTCTGATCGGTTCGACCGTCTACTTAAACACCGTTTCCCTCAGCGGCGGCCCGGTGCACCGGCACGCCGATTTTGAGATGTGGGCATGCGGGGAAGAGCTGGAACTCGAAAACCCGAGCGGATTCCTGTCCAACAAAATCGGTACTCCTGTCCTGCACGAACATGATGATAAACGGATACACTTGGAAGGCGTCGTGGTAGAGCAACGCGACGGCAGCCTGGGTAAGTTTATGGAAGTAACCGGCGGTTCTATCACCCCGAATTCGATTGTATTCCCGACCAACGACGGCAAACGCAGCTACGTTAATGGACAGACCTGCGACGGACAACCGGCCGAGCTGCACGTGTTCCTGTATCAAACCACCGAAAACGACCGCTACACCCTCCGCAAACTGGAGAAACCGGCGGAATACACCATCAGCGATGAAAGCGTGGTACCACCCGGTGACTGCATCGTTATGGAGTTCGCACCGCCCAAACAGACCACCGATAGAATGTGCCGGCAGTACGAAGTCGCTCTGGACATCGGTGAGCTGGAAGGAAGGGCGCAGTAATGGTTAGTTTACCGACTATCACCGTCGTACTGCTCTCGGCAGCCATCGATTCTATCAACCCATGCGCTATCGGCGTCTTGATATTAATGATCTCGGTCGTCATGGGGGGCGGTAAATCGACCAAGCGCCTCTTGTTGCTCGGCGGCGCCTACATTTTTGCCATTTTCCTGACCTATCTGATTGCGGGACTAGGAATGGTGTACTTCTTCAGCAGCATTCCCATAGCTCTGGCTGAGTATTTATCCCTGTTCGTGGGCGCTCTCGTCATCGCGGCCGGTCTGTTCGAGATCAAGGATTACTTCTGGTACGGGCGCGGGTTTTCTCTGCAGATACCGGGCTATTTTGCCAAAAAGATTCACGAATACTCCAGTTCCAAAGCAACCCTGGGTGGAGTTATGTTCCTGGGAGCCTTCGTGGCAGCGGTCGAACTCCCCTGTACCGGCGCACCGTATTTGGCTATCATAACCATCCTTTCGATTGACTTTAGTATCTGGGCGTTCCTGTTGCTGGTTCTGTATAACGTGGTGTTCGTACTGCCGCTTATCGTCATCCTGCTGATGGTCGCCGGCGGCGCCAAGCTCAGCTCGGTCAAGAAATGGAAAGAAGAAAGCAAGGGTGTCATGCGGCTGTTCCTGGGCTTCCTGTTGGTCGCCCTGGGCTGGCTATTGATACTCATTGCCAATGGAACGATTAACTTCGGGTAGGAGAACTAAAACCAAATGAAGCATATCGTCAAACGAGCCAAACACACCGAAGAATACGATGAGCGGAAACTATACGCTAGTATATTCGCCGCGTGCATAGCCGTCCGTGTACCACAACAGGAAGCCGAATTAGTAGCCAAACAGGTCTGTCAGGATGTCGGGGGCTGGCTGGCGGATAAACACGAGGTCACCGCCAGCGACATCCACCGTCAAGCCGCCAAGAATCTGAAGGCGTATAATCCCGACGCGGGATATATATACGAAACGCATAGGGAAATATCATGAGCGCGCGGTATATGTATGACCTCATCGTCCTGGGAAGTGGCGCGGGCGGCAGCGTAGCCGCCAACCAAGCGGTATCCGAAGGTAAACGGGTCGCGTTATTCGAACCCGGTGATATCGGGGGTGAATGTCCGAACTCGGCATGCATCCCGACCAAAGCATTACTCCACGGAGCTAAGATGTATACCATGGCCCGGGAGGCGAGCGATTACAGCATCAAGGCCAAAAAACCGGAAATCGACTACAAAAAACTGCGGCGGTACAAGGACCTGGTCGTCTCCCGGACCGGAACGGCCGAAGGAGAAACGGCTTTGAGCGAGGACGGTATCGCCGTCTACCGGAAAGAAGCCCGGTTTATCAACCCGCACGAAGTCACTGCCGGCGGTCGTCGCTACAGCGCGGCCAAGATTCTGATCGCGACCGGCACGCACAATTTCGTCCCGCCCGTTTCCGGGTTGGAAGAAGCCGGCTACGATACGTTTTTCGATGCCATCGATTATAATGCTCCGCCGAAATCCATGTTCATCATCGGCGGCGGACCGATCGGATGTGAATTCGCCCATCTGTTCGCGTCTTTTGGAACCAACGTGCACATCGCTGAAGCCATGCCCAATCTCCTCCCGACCGAAGATACGGAGGTCGGAGAATTAGTCCGGGCGGTTTTCGAGGAGGACGGCGTTAATGTCGCGACCGATGCCAAAGTGACCGGTGTCGTCAAAAAAGGCAACAAAAAGCTCGTTCACTACGAGTCCGGTGATGATGACACCGAACACACTGTCACGGTCGACACCATGCTGCTTGCCACCGGCAAACGCCCCAACACCGACATCGGTCTGGAAAACGCCGGCGTGGATTACGATAAACACCGCATCAAGGTTAATCAGCACATGCAAACCTCGGCCACCAATATTTACGCCGCCGGCGATGTCGTGGGCCCGTACCAATTTACGCACACCGCGTCCTATCAAAGTCGGATCGCCGCTCATAATATGTTCCACACCAAGCGGAAATCGATCGCCCGGTACAATTCCATACCCCGGTGTGTATTCGTCAGCCCCGAAGTCGCCGCCGTCGGCGCTACTGAGGCTGGACTGGAAAAGAAGGGTGCCAAATACCGAACCGGTGCTGCCACCATCGACGCGCTCGGCCGTGCTAACACCGATGACGAACAGACCGGCTTTGTCAAAGTCTTGACTGACAAAAACGACGTCCTGCTCGGCGCCTCTATCGTTTCACCCAGAGCCGGCGAGATGGTACACGAACTCACATTGGCCATCAACGCAGGCTTGACCGCCAAAACCGTCGCCCAGACGGTACACGCATTCCCGACATATTCCGAGGCTGTTAAAATGGCCTGCGCATTGGTAAAATAGTGATACTATGAAATCCAGAAACCCGATACTCGTCGCTATATTTTCCATGATTACGTTCGGTATTTACGCGCTGTACTGGTTGTACGTGATCGTCCGGGATGTCAACACGGCCGTAGACCACGACAAACGGGCTTGGAGTATCATATGGCTCATACTTCCGCCTCTTATCTTATTGGCGTTACTCGCGATGCAGATGTTGTTTATATTCCTCAATGTTGACCCACTGAACAGCTTACTGAGCATCGTAACGTTTCTGGTAGTCGGAGTTTGTGTACTCGCTATGATCATCATCCCGTTTTTATGGTTTTACCGATTTGCGAAAAGTCTGGAAGCATACAGTAACGGTGGGATTAAATTTAGTGAAAATTACATTATCTTTCTCGTAACGCTTTTGCTTGGGGTCCTCGTGATATGGTATGGCGTCACCCAATACGAAATAAACCAATATCTTCGCGGAGAAACGTCGAGCAATCCGCCCCAGCCTGCCTCCGTTTAATCTGTGCGGCGAATTTAAACGCCGATATCGCGCCGCTTGAAGACACTATGGGCTATAGTATAAAAAAGCACGGGAAGTAATATGAGAAGACCCGCGTCCAGCAGATTCAACCCATCCAGTAACACCTCCTGTCCATCGTAGTAATAAAACGGGGACGCGAACCGGAGCGGTTCCATCGACTCTACGAGCTGGGAAATCACGTGCGCGAAGTACGTAGCCACGAGCAATCCCGCACTGATTCCTGACGCCCGGCTCTTGCGTCCCGTCACCGCTTGGATCATGAACGCCAGGAAGGCGAACGTAAGACCCAGTAGCCATCCCATCATCGTCGCCCACAATACGTTCACCAACGAGACATCGAACGCAAAAAGCAGCGTACCCGTCAAGACTCCGAGCCATACCGCCCCGCTAATGATAAGTAACTGCGTAAGCAGCGCAGCCGCTTTTTGGGCGAGTATCGCGCTGCGTCGCAGCGGACTGGCGAACAGCAACTCGAGCGTGCCCCGCTCCTCTTCCTTGCCTATGATGCCGGAACCGGACACGACGCCGGTTATCGTGACCACTAACGGTACAAACAAGGCATACAACTCTATGCCGAGCCACCCGGCCGGCGTGGACGCTCTAGCGACATCGCCTATGAACGCTTCCATGCCTTCGGGGATGCTTTCCGTAAACGCGCCGAGATCTTCGGCGACCGACTCGAACAGTGCCGCAAACAGTATAGCGATCAGGAACAAACCGCCCGCGGTTACGAGTATGCTTTTCCAGCGTACCGCCAGACTGCGGGAAAGTATGGAACTACGCATCAGCTTCCCCTTCGGCATAATAGTGCATAAATACGTCCTCCAGGCTGGTCTCCTGTTCATCAAGATCTACCGGGTTATGCCGGGCAAGCTCCGTAATGAAAGGCGCGACGCTGCCGGTGATCGTAACCGTCACCTGGTTTCCGGCTATTTCGACATCACTGACGCCTTCGATACCGCCAAAACCGGCTTCGGTCGGCTCGGTTTCCAGTGTAGCGGTGTAGCGGCGCAGATTCAGATTGGTGTTGTGTTTCAAATCTTCGGTCGCGACCAGTGTCCCGTCGCGGATAAAAGCGGCCCGGTCGCAAATCTTCTGGACTTCCGTAAGATCGTGCGAAGACACGAGGATCGTTCTCCCTTCCGCTCTTATGTCCGAAACCATGGTGTAGAATACCTCCTTCATGAGCGGATCCAGCCCTATGGTGGGTTCATCGAGCAGTATGAGTTCGGGTTTATGCATAAACGCCTGGATCAGTCCGATCTTTTGCTTGTTCCCTTTTGAGAGCGTGTGTATGCGCCTATCAAGCGAGGCGTTCAATTGCTCGGTAAGCTGCGACACGTATTCCCAATCCGTATCCCGCCCGAGCGCGGTCAGGTGCTTCAGGAGGTTTCTGCCGGTCATATTTTCATACAGCGCGATATCACCGGCTAAATACCCTGTCTTTTCTTTAATGGTCAGGTCGTTGCTTTGGCTATCATGCCCGAGTACCGTGATCGAGCCCGAAGTAGGCCGGATGAAATCCAGGATAGCCCGGATGGTCGTGGTTTTGCCCGCCCCGTTCGGGCCGAGAAATCCGAACACCTCAC
>CAZAXT010000002.1:41749-44931 GCA_964489295.1 uncultured Candidatus Saccharibacteria bacterium
GTTTCGTACGAACCGCACGGTTCCCCGTCAAAATACGGGCACGCTTCCTGTAAGCATTGTTTCTTTTGGTACTCCGGCATGCGCGGTTTGAGTTTAAACATAATCAACACCTTTACTCATGATCTTATAAAAAGTCTTTATGGGGAGCCCCCGGTATACAAATGCTCGTAATTTATTCGTTTCCTTACCGTGTTCGTACTTCAACAGTGCACTGTTTTCCCTGGATGGTAAGTGGCATATCGCCATACACTGCTCCGTATTGCTGGATTACTTCGTTCGAAACCCCCGATTGGAATTTATGTGCTTCTTGTCTCATGATATGTTCTTCTTCCGCTCCGGAACATATGTAGCCATAGAGCGCGAACCTCCCCACATCTAAAAGCCGGGGTTCGCCGTCTTCGTGCTCCTCAGTTTCCAACAACCGCCAGTGCGCTTCGCATTCATTCCCGGAATAGTAGGGGCACGATTCACCGATACAGGAAGTTTCTTCGAATCGTGAAAGACTGCCGTCTCTCGCACAGCTTACCTCTGGTGCGTCATCTATATGTGTACCGGACATACGGTCTCCTTCGTTCGGATATAAGCATATCAAATCTTGGCATATGTCAAAATTGGCCGGGTTGTCACGTAATCCTGTGCGGTAATTGCTATTCCTGGATCAGAAACCGTTTTATACTATGCGATAACACGTTTTCTTCGTCTTCCGGTACGATATAATCGGCCATCCGTTTCAGTTCCGGATCAGCATCGTTCACCGCTATTTTCATGCCGGTCGAGCGGAGCAGCGGGATGTCATTTCGGCTGTCACCCATACCGATCGTTTGCTCAACGGAAGTCCCGTGCATTTCCTGCCACGCCCGAACGGCATGTTGTTTCGTCGCCTCCGGATGCGTCACATGCACATCGAGTCTACTACGCCCGGACCAGGATGGTGTGACATGTGCGGCCGCGGATTCGTATGCATTCACGGCACTTTCCACCCGTGCGGCCGTATCAGGATCAAGATCCAGCAAATAAATGAAGCGCGAGCCCGCGGGAACGTCGGTGATGGTATGCAATTCCGCCGGACTCAGTTGCGCGGTGTATACTCTGCCCGCACTCGATTCACGTTTGAATACATCCAGCATTGTCTGCAGAACGGACGTATCGAGAGACTTCTCCCATAACGTCTTTTCCGTTTCGACGTCGACTATCCGTGCTCCGCCTTCCACGATGCACGGGGACGTGATCCCGAGCGCCCGTAAGACCGGTTCGGCGAGCTCCCACGGCCGGCCGCTAGCACACGCTATTCTAAAGCCACGCTGCTGTGCTGACTGCACGGCTTGACGCGTATTATTCGTTACATCGCTGCCATCAGAAGAAATACGAACGGCCGTTCCGTCCAAATCAGTAATTAGGGCTTGGTATCCATCATGCATACCGTCTTATCGTAGCAAAAATAAAGCAGCAACTGTCATTATCTTCTCACACAAGCCACTGATCATCTATGTGAATCACTTGTATGCCTCTGCCTAACTTCCGGCCGCGTAAGGTAAGAGCTCCTCCGGGAGTATGACATCCGAACTTATCTACAAATACGCCGCTCCTGTAGAGGGCAAGATACCCGTACCCAACAAGTATTAATACCGCAATTAATACTTGTTAGACACACAAACACTAGTACTTTACTTTTGTAATGCTCTCTCTACTATATATACATATAGAGTGAATGAGAACGTGTGGATGAGTAGGAAGTGAAACGAGATGCCTATGACACGCCCGTATAGATTGCGCGATACCCAAGTCCGTATACTCATGCTTTTGTACCGGTTCCGGTTTATGACAACAGAGCAGTTGGCGCGGTATAGACACGTATCAGTATCCTCGATGCATATGTCGCTGGACAAACTAGTGAGCCGGGGATTAATAGATAAGCGATATGACAGCAGTTTCAAATTACAGGGTAAACCGGCTCGGTACTATCTGACCAAAGACGGGATCAGATATATGCGCGGGCGCTTCGGACTGAGCGAACGCATACTCAAGAGCTACTACAAGAACCCGGTCCTGGGCGATGACTTTATCGACCACACCGTGACCGTCTTCGACGTCTACCGCACCCTCCACGCGATCTATCCGGGCGTGTTCGACATCTTCACTAAGGCCGAGATCGCTCCCTATGAATTTTTCCCGAGCAAACTTCCGAATCTGTACTTACAGAGCATAGCGGATGATGAGACTGTCGAAACCGCCTATATCCTGGAGGTATTCGATACGACGCCGTTCTTTGCCGTGCGAAAACGTATCCGGGAGCACATCGAGCACTTCGACTCCGGAGAGTGGCCCGATGAATACTACCCCACGCTGCTGCTGGTCTGTCCCGACCGGCGGACGGAAAGCAGGCTCGAGGGGTTCCTCGAACCCATACTGGAAGATATCGACTTTCTGACCACTACTCTCGAATCCTTATTCACGGCAACTGAGAGAGCTACCATATGGACCGATCCGGTAGACCCTGAAGCCGTGACAGATCTACAAGAACGCCCCAACCCTGCACACACTTCCTCGATGTAATCCGGCTCGCGAGGGCCGCGTTGCTGCGTACCTTCCATTATGTTTTATGGCTAGATAAGCAACTTCTTGCTATGCTTACAACGAATGAAGAACCGGCGCGTAAAGCGTGCCAAAACTTCAGAAGCGAAAACCAGACAGTTCGTCCGGCTGTTTTGCGAGGAATTGACCGCCACGCAGATCGCCCGTCTGAGCAATCTCAACCGTAACACCGTCAACCGTTTGCTCAAGCACATCCGCCCAAGTTGCGACGCCCTAAAACCGGTAAATCACGGTTTATCGGTTTTTGTGATGCCTCCAGGAGAGTAGCGATTTCCTATCAAGCCAGCAATGTAGACAACCAGAAAGCTTGAAGCAATATTCAAGAACATACCCACCGGGTAGACAGCACTCGCACTATCACACCCGGACCGGGTATAAGCGCTTATCAGGAACGGGAATCCTCTGGTGCGAGAGGCTACGTCTGTCCTGCACAAAGCGCCGGGAGGAGCGCTTTGCTCCGATATCACTACGTGGGGAGGAACTGCCCGCAGGGGCGTGTGAGGATATTGAATTTCTGCTACTAATGAAAACCCCGCGAGCACGACGCCCCCGATAATAATAAACTTTTTGCTTGGCCTGTATTGTTGCAG
>CAZAXT010000003.1:0-7351 GCA_964489295.1 uncultured Candidatus Saccharibacteria bacterium
GCTGCCTGGTACGGCGTTCGTGCGTTGGCTGAATTATTTGAGCAACTTGGTTTGGTTACGGATGCTGTCTCCGAACTGGAAGACGCAGCGGAATTTCTGAAAACCGTCACTGATGAGTGGCAGCCGGATGTATCGACCGGCGAAAATCGAGCGAAGCAAATTGCCGAGGAGTGCATGGGCAAAGCCGTCTGGATCTACAGCGGCCCTGCCCTCAACAGTGCTGCCTACAAGTGGAAGATCGACATTAACGAGAACGCCAAACACGTGGCTTCCTGGAATGAGCTACCTGAATTTAATCATAATGAATTCCTGGGATGGACCGAACACCCCCGGGAGAAACCCTTTACCGTCATCCAACTCCAATCAGCCCTGGACAATGAGCGGATCCGGAAACGCTTCGAGGTGACCAATCGCTTGCTTTCGGGGCGTATGCCCACACCCATCGTAATCGAATCCCGTGGGGAGGCACATATCCAACATCTGCTCTGGACCTGCCTGCTGGGTGACTACGCTAGTTTTTACCTGGCCATACTTAACAACGTGAATCCAGGAAAAGTGGATGCCATCGAACAGTTAAAATGGGAGTTAGGCTGACATCACACCGATAGCGGCCAGCATGCGGCCGGCTTTGTCGCTGTCGCGCCGGGCGGAGTGCAATTCCTGGTTGGTTATGGTGTCAAGTTCAGACATCTCGATGTGATCCGGCTCCACGCCGCTGTTGATAAGCTGGTCCCGAACGACCGATTTATTGTCAAACAACCATGTATCGTCACCGTTCGGACGGCTGTAGCGGGCGTTGAACTGATTCACGACCTCGAACCCGACTTCGTAGCTGGCCGCTCCCGCGGCAGGGGAAACCCACGCGTACAGGTTGCGAGGGTCAATGCCGAATTCGCGAACGGCTTTGGCGATAGCTCCATCCACAATGTTCAGGGAGCTTCCGCGCCACCCCGAATGCACGGCGCCAAAGGCACTGGTCACTGGATCGTAGAGAAGTACGGCCACACAGTCGGCCACCGTAACGCCCAGTAACCATCCCGGTTGTTGAGCAATCAATCCATCACCCTGTCGGTGGTGGAATTCCCCGCGGACTATGTGGATGTCCGCACTATGCATCTGTTCCGGATGGTAGGCTAGCCAATCATTTCCAAATCCCAGTTCCTGGCAAAACTGCTCCCGGTTTGTCCGTGCGATTTCAGAGTTAGCGCCATCCTCGGTCATGCTCAAATTTCCAGCTTCAGTCTCATCACGCAAACTCATAGCGGCTACCACTTCCGGGAATGATTCGAAAATGGAAGGCGTTAAGAGCTTCATGACTACCCGATAATTTCATCTAGTATACCATAAGCACGTTCGTAAAAACAGTTTACACCCCAACGTCGCACAATATTGGTAGTGACAGGACTGGCACGGGGCAGAAGAGGGGTGAATATAAACCGTATAACTTAGTCGGTTGGGTGGTACTTAATTGCTTGGAGCGCCGGAGGGATACCGGTCACGATAGCGGCGATCATGAGCACGACTAAGGCGAGTGCGAGATAAAGCGGTTCCAGAATCCCCGAACCGGGTGTGTTCCATACTGTTGCACCGCCAGCGACGCCTGCTATACCGAGCAAACCGCCGATGGCGACCACGATCGCCATCTCAAGCACCATGTGTATAAAGATGTGCTTTCTGGTGGCGCCGTAGATACGCCGGATTATAATTTCCTTCCGCCGTTCCATCACGGAAGCAACGCCCAGACTCATGGCTACGATGGCACCCATAAGGATGGCGGCTCCAGCCAGAAGTATCGTGGAGGCCGGGATTTCGGTAAACAGAGAATCGGGGAGTGAGGTGAGCGTTGTCTCGAGGGAAATGCTTGAGAGTAACTCGAACACGACCGTTCCAACGGTAAGTGCGACTGCCAATACCGACAGCATGGTACGGGATTTTGCCCGCCACAAACTTTCAAATGCGATTATGAAGTTCCGTGCGATCATGTCGGAACCTCTTGGCTTGATCGCGTGTTTTTCTCTTGCTCCAGCTGTCCCTTGTGCATCCGTAAGCGTTGCTCACCGTGCTCGGCAATGGCTGGGTCGTGGGTAGTCACCACAACGGCGTGTCCGTGTCCAGGTAGTTTGGACAACATTTTCATAATAATCGCAGCGGATTGCCGGTCCAGATTGTTTGTCGGTTCATCGGCTATGATGAGCGAAGGTTTGTTAGCGAGTGCGCGAGCGATTGCCAGCCGCTGTTTGTGTCCATTGGGTAACGTGGATGCTCGTTGTTTGGCCCGTTCTGCCAAGCCGGCTTGTTTGAGTAATCGTTGTGCGTTGAACGTTCGGTCCTTGGATTTTACGCCGTCGTAACTCATGGCTATTTCGATGTTGGCCCGGGCAGTCATGTTCGGTACGAGCTTGAATTCCGAAAACACCCATCCGATGTGTTCACGCCGTAATGTGGTTCGCTTCGTATCCCTGGCAGCGGTAACATCGGTTCCATTGAAATAGCATGAGCCTGAATCGGGTGTTTCCAGCAAACCCAGCATCCGGGCCAGTGATGTTTTGCCGGAACCGGATACGCCCTCGATCGTGATGAAATCACCGGTCTCTACTTCCAGAGAAACGTTCCGGATGGCGGAGATTTCGGAATCACCGTCGGGATACGTCTTTGAAACGTCTTCGAGTGCAACGACTGCCATAACACGACATTATAATACACGCGTTACTCAGTACATAACGGACGTGCATATCTGAACACAAAAACGTGAACAACATTGGAACAGGCAGCAAGCAGTATGGAACAGGACAAGGAAAATAAGGAGTTTGAAAGCAGGAAATAAAAACGTGACGAGAGGGCGCGAGAAATCGGAGAAATAGGATGAGGAACCAGGGACAATAGAACATATAAGCACGAAGCGCTATGGTGTATAACCTATACTCACGATCGTGAATACAGGTTACGGTCAGACCTGTGCCGGCAAAGTTTCGAATAGACTGATATCATATGTTGCGTGGAGGAGTGGCCGAGCGGCTGAAGGCGCACGCTTGGAAAGCGTGTGTACCCGCAAGGGTACCGAGGGTTCGAATCCCTCCTCCTCCGCCATGCAAAGCTTGCAAGACCCAACGGCTTAAAAACACCTCAATTAATTTCATGTTTCGAGAAAGTAGGCGATATCTCAGATAATAAAGATGACACCGCAAATCCATTGCAGCTGCACGAGCAACTGGCTGGCAAGATCCGGGTCAGAAGTACGATAGAGCACATTGATGCCGATGCGTTACGGGCATATTACACACCGGGAGTCGGTGCCGTTTCGCGGCATCTGGCAGAGCATCCGGAGCAAATAGGCCGGTACACGAGCAAGAGTAACCTGGTGGCGGTGGTTTCCGATGGTTCAGCGGTGCTGGGGCTTGGCAACGTCGGTCCAGAGGCGGCCCTGCCGGTCATGGAAGGCAAGGCCATGCTGTTCGAGCGGTTGGCCGGGGTGTCAGCTATGCCGCTGGTGCTGGATACCCAGGATACGGATGAAATAATCGCGACCGTCAAAGCGGTCGCCCCGGCATTCGGCGGCATCAATCTGGAAGATATCTCTGCGCCTCGGGCATATGAAATCGAGCGCCGGCTACAGGACGATTTGAACATTCCCGTTATGCATGATGATCAGCACGCTACGGCCATCGTGGTGCTGGCCGGTTTGATCAATGCCTGTCGCGTGACAGACAGGGAATTATCCACTTCCAAAGTAGTAGTTGTCGGCGCGGGAGCGGCCGGCAGTGCCATCACGAAACTACTGGTCCATGCCGGAGCCGGGAGTGTGACCGTGTTGGACAGTCGGGGTATCATTACGCCGGATCGATCGGATCTCGATCCCTATAAACGCGAGCTGGCCGAATTGACCGATCCGGACCAAAAAGACGGCGGTTTTTCCCGTGCTCTCGAAGGCGCGGATATCGTGGTCGGCGTTTCCGGACCCGAAGCCATTACGGCGGATCATATCCGGAATATGGCCGGTGACCCCATTGTATTCGCGCTGTCCAATCCTGATCCGGAGATTATACCCGAGGACGCCCGTTCGGCAGGAGCGGCCGTGACGGCCACCGGACGCTCCGATTTTGCCAATCAAATCAATAATGTGCTCGTTTTCCCGGGGCTTTTCTGCGGACTGCTCGATAGCGGCGCACGTACAGTAACGAACACCATGAAAACGCGGGCAGCCGAAGCATTGGCCGGATTAGTGCCTGACCCGAACCCCGAATACGTCATATCCGACGCGCTTGATAAGCGGGCACCGGAAGCAGTGGCCGAAGCGGTCTCGGCTGCTGGCGTGTAGTATATGTCCGCGCATCCCGAAAAAGTCACAAATTTGCTACGATGAACAGCATGAACGATCCATACACTGCCATCATAAAGACCCTGGACGAAGCAGGCGTGTCGTATGAGCTGCTGGAGCATGACCCGGTACACACAAGCGAAGAAGCGGCTATGGTGCGGGACGGGTCACAGGAAACCGGCGCCAAATCGTTATTACTCAAAAGCGAAGCCGGGTTCGTGGTGGCAGTCTTGCAGGGAAATGCGCGGCTGGATACCAAAAAGACGACCAAGCATCTAGGTGTTTCCCGGAATCCGAGGTTTGCCAACCCAGAGGAAGTAGAGGAACACATGGGATGCCAAGTCGGCGCCTGCTATCCACTGGCGCATTTGGCCGGGCTGCGCACTATCATCGATGAGCCGTTTACCCGGGAAGAGCATATATCGTTTAATCCAGGCGTTCATGACAAAACCATTACTATGCCTATGAGGAATTATTTAGATTTAGTCAGACCGGAGGTATCGGAAATTCACACTCTGTGAGTTCTCAGATCACAACTACACAATTGACAATATTTTTGTAAAATTGTATACAAAAAGTATTGGGCGATCAAATGATCGTTCATGTACGTAACTGCTTGCAGCGCCAAGCAGTTTAGAAAAGCGTCGAAGGGGATCATACATGACTCTCTTTAAAGCGAGCTGTGAATGGTGCGGTGAGTTTGAAGTACCGCTTACATCGAAGGATGTCTCCTTGTACGTCAACACAACCGTACCCGGGGAGTCCATCTATTCTTTTGTGTGTCCGCTGTGTAGCGGGTGCAATAGAAAACACGCGAACGAGAGGCTGATCAGGCTATTAAAATTCGGAGGTGTGATTCCTATCGAAACAAAACACCCCGAACAGCTTCCTCCGGACAATCGAGGACCTATCACGTGGGATGAGATCATGGAGTTCCACGAAATCATGGAGACCCAGCCCAGATACGAATATTGGATCATGAGACTTTTCGCGGGTGCTGATTCTTGAAGCGAGGTGGCATGACTCCAGGGTGGCCGGAGTTCCTCTGATCTTTTGGAGGTATATGACTCCGGCCACCCTGACTCTCTCGACGCTTTTCTATTTCAGTAGTGTGTCTGTGTAATATCAATTCGCCGTCTTTGATGCGTAATGTATAATACAAAGGTAATGATGCAGACAGTCAATGAAGATTGGGATACCGGACTAGTCGTGGTCGCGCACCCCGACGATATCGAATACGGAGCTTCCAGCGCCATTGCCCGGTGGACGAAACAAGGGAAACAGATAACCTACCTTTTACTGACCCGAGGCGAGGCCGGCATCGATAGCATCGAACCGGAGCGGACAGCTGATATCCGAACCAAAGAACAGATTGCCGCGGCCAAAGCAGTAGGCGTAGATGATGTCCGGTTTCTCGATCATCCTGACGGTATGCTGGAGTACTCGTTAACGATGAGGCATGATATTGCCCGGGTGATCCGTGAAGTGAAACCGGAAGTCTGCATTACACTCAACCACCGGGAGTATTTCCCGGGCAAAAACTTGAATATGGCCGATCACCATGTAACCGGCCACGCTTTGATCGACGCCACACGGGATGCGGGCAATCGCTGGGTATTCCAAGAATTATTGGATGAGGGCTACGAACCGTGGGATGACGTTCAGACCGTTTTAGTCAGCAATTCTCCCCGTGCCGGTCACGCGGTGGAAGTTGATGATACGATCGAGGCCGGGATCGAATCATTGAGGCAACACAAGACCTATCTGGACAATTTGCCCGATCACCCCGAACCGGATGAGTTTTTACGTAACATCGCCGCTTCGGCCGGAGAAAATTACACTTCAACTTACGCGGCAGCTTTCGAAGCGATTTCCGTTTAGTAATTCTACCCGGAAAGTGTTGGTTTTGGTGAATCCGCGATATTTGTTATGCTAAACGATACACGGAGGACGTAATGGCAAAACTCAATGTGATCACGCTGGAAACGCTACTTGAATTAAAAGAAAACCAGGAGTCGTTTACACTGATAGAAGTCTTGAGCGAAGACTCTTATAAAGAAGGGCATATCCCGGGAGCGGTGAATATACCCACGCCGCCGGAGACAACGGTAGATCACATGTCGGATGCGGCAACCGAGCAGGGTGTCGACCGTGACGACCCCGTCGTTGTGTACTGTGCCAGCTATACCTGCCGGGCGAGCAACCGGGCAGCCGAACTGCTTCTGGAGGCCGGTTATACCAACGTCATGGATTTCGCCGGTGGTAAGGCGACTTGGCAAGATGCCGGATTCGAACTGGAATAACGGGTAAACAAAGTATTATATGATCGCACTTATTTTGCTATTTTTCGGGGATCGAATCAGGAGACGTACCAGACAGTAAACAGGCTATCAGCGGTTTTTGACATTATACCCCTTCTATGTTATATAATAAGTATGTTAGCTCCTGACGGCAGAACGAAAAAAACCAACGAGATCCAGTCTACACCAACAGGGCAGGTCATCACAGGTTCAGACGAATATTTTGCAGACTGGGTTAATGAGTTCCGTAGAACTATCAGCGAAGACGAGACCACAGAACCAGCACCTGATAGTGATTTCGACGGAAAAGCATACATCGAAGCGACAACACAAGAAGCAGCTGAGGAACGACGTATTGCCGAGGTGATTGCAGAAGAGTTATCCGAATATCGTGATAATGGTGATCCCGGCGGACAACATCAACGTGCCTGGGACGAATATATAAACAATTGGTCATAGCAAACGACGACAAGATATACTCAGTGATTGGTTTATGAAGCGTCGTGATTTCTAAAATCGATCACCGTCCACTTTTTGTCGAGACGCGTTCAGATAAGACAAACAACTAATACGTAATTAATTACCTTTGTGGGCGGCGCGGTATTACACGTTTGTATGCTACTATAAACTTATGGAAGATCGATCGGTGACATCCGGTCGTACCGCAAGCGCCTCGCCTAGAATAACCGGTATGCTGTGGGGTGAAATCGCTACCGATATCGGTATATTCAAGGAC
>CAZAXT010000003.1:7451-28238 GCA_964489295.1 uncultured Candidatus Saccharibacteria bacterium
AATAACCGGTATGCTGTGGGGTGAAATCGCTACCGATATCGGTATATTCAAGGACGTGAAACTCTGGCCCGGCGGCGGACGGCTCTGGGACTGGAATGAAACCGGGACCGATCACAGTTCCGGCATCCAGCCAGCTGACGCGGAAGAAGTGCTGGAGCATGGCACGAGCGTGCTCGTGCTGAGTACCGGGCAGGAAGATGCGCTGGAAGCTCCCGAAGAAACGGTTCAGGCGATTGAAAACAGAGGAGTACAGGTCGAGGTGTTGAATTCGAAGCAGGCAGTGGATCGGTATAATGAATTGGCGGACGAGGGCGAAGCGGTCGGCGCACTCATCCACTCCACGTGTTGATAGGTCATGACGGACTGGAAACATATCCCGGATGCGTACTGGCGCGACAACCTGACCAAGACTCAATACCGCGTGCTTCGTAAAGGAAAAACCGAATCGCCATTTTCCGGAGAATTATTGCAAAACGAACAGACCGGAACATACCGGTGCGGCGCCTGCGTCAACGACTTGTTCTCGAGCCGGACTAAGTATGACTCAGGCACCGGCTGGCCGAGTTTTTATGAGGCAAAGGACGGAAGCGTGGATACTACGACGGAGTGGTCGCTGGGGACGCAACGGACAGAAATATTGTGTAGCAGATGCGGTTCCCATTTGGGCCACGTGTTCGATGATGGTCCAGAGCCAACGGGAAAGCGGTACTGCATAAATTCGGCCGCTTTAATGTTCCAGCCCGAGGAACAAGAGCAATGAACCGCATCTTACACGGTGCACGCGCCTTTTAGCCGGTCCTTGCTCGTTGTTATACTGAAGAGAGATGAGCACTCCCCGCACATTACGAATCGCCCCCGATGTGGATATGCCGATCCTGGGTCTAGGGACGTGGCAGATGGACGGGGAACAATGCCGCTCAGCGGTTACTGAAGCCGTGTCGCTCGGGTATCGTCACATCGATACAGCACTCATGTACGGCAATCAAAGGAAGGTTGCCCGCGGCATAACCGATAGCGACGTCGACCGTAGTGACATATTTATAACATCCAAAATCTGGCGCGACCGGCTGGACAGGGAGGGAGTGTATGAGCAAGCCGACACCATACTGGATGAGCTGAATACCGATTATGTGGATTTATTACTCATACACTGGCCGAACCGGAATTTCTCCATACACGAGACGCTGGCAGCACTGACGGAACTTCAGGAGGCGGGGAAAACCCGGACGATCGGTGTTTCGAACTTCACCCGAGAGCATCTGGAAGAAGCGTTGGTACTATATGGCAACATCGCGGTTAATCAAGTAGAATACCATCCCAGCCTGAACCAGGAATCCCTTCGGGAATTCTGCGAAGAGCACGGTATCACCGTGACCGCTTATTCGCCGTTCAAGCAAGGGGTGGATCTGGAAGCCCCCGAAATTCAGAGTATCGCGGCAGCGTACGACGTGCCCGCGTCCCAGGTTGTGCTAAATTGGCTTATGCGAAAGGGTATATCTGTCATACCACGGAGCGCTAAACCGGATCATTTACGGGACAATTTTGCCGCATTGGAGTGGGATCTGACTACTGAAGATATGGCTGCTATAGACGCGATGCAACAAGGGAATAGATTAGTCTATCCCGGGTTTGCCGAATTTGAGTAAAAACAAGGAACAGGATGGTGGTATGATCGATCAACAATCTTTGGAGCAACTGCTTAATTCCGAAAGACACGAATACACGGTGTCGATTTACATCCCCACGCATCGGGCCGGGGTAACGGAGCTTAAACAGGATAAAACTCGATTTAAAAATCAGCTCGATATAGCCGAAGCGGATCTAAAGCAGTTGGGCGTGAGAGCCAAACAGCGGACCGCTCAACTCAAACCGGGGCACGAACTACTCCGGGATGAAGTATTCTGGCGGCATCAGGATCATGGGTTAGCCGCATTCTTATCGCCTGATTCGATCGTATGGTATACACTTTCTCAGCCGGTCGGGGAAATAACCGTAACAGCGCGGAGACACCACTTGAAGCCATTGCTGTTTCTCCCCGAGTCGAACACCACGTTTTATATTCTTGCGCTCAGTCCGGCGTCAGTCCGATTATTCCGAGCCGACGGGGAAACGGTTACGACGATCGAAAGCGCGCATATCCCTGCGGACATCACTGAGGCACTTACCCATAAAGAACGGGAGCCGACCCAGCAGCATACAGTAACCGGCGGTGGCGGACGCGGAAAAGCCGTATTCCACGGTCATGGCGGCTTGAAAGATTATAAAGAAATTGAATTGAAAAAATTTGTGCACGCGGTCGCCAAAGCGGTGCATCAAGAACTGCATACGACCGCAGCCCCGCTCGTGTTCGCGGGTGATGAAGAGCTGTTTGGGTTGTATCGTGCCGAATCGAGGACGGCTACCGTGCTGGACTCGTTCCTGAAAGGCAACCATGACGATACCTCTGAACACGATTTATATACGGCCGCGCAGCCACTGGTGGAAGTCTACTTTCAAGACAACCCCTCGCCGGTTTTGGATTCGTTCTATCACCTTCGAACGCGTGAACCCGAACACGTGAGCAATGAACTACCATCAATCATCGGGTATGCGGGTGAAGGAAGGGTCGCCGAGTTACTTCTGGCGGCGGATACGACCGTATGGGGCAACGTAGCTCCCGATTATTCAGTAGAAAAACTTTCCGGCCGGGAGCAGGGTGCGGTTGACTTGCTGGATGTCGCGGCTGCGGAGACGTATCGTCATGGAGGCAATATTCACCAGGTTGCCCCCGATTCTATACCGGACGGAGCTACGGCCGCGGCCATTCTGCGGTATTGAGACCGAAAGAATATAGAAGTTGGAATACAGACCAGGAATTAGAAACCGGAGGTTCATGAATCCCAGGTTTTGATGTCGTAGCAAAATGGGAATATTTCGCAAGGTCGGTTCGTGTTCAATTTCTCGTTCCTGTTTTTATAAATCCATATTTAATATGATTTCGACCGCGAGCTATGCGAAGCGAGCGTGTTTTGGGTAGTGTTAAGAGCCGCCCACTAAATAGGTGATACAATACTGGGAAGAGAAGGGTTGCCAGGCCATGCAAAAGAACGCTACGGATGTTGTACTTGTGACGATCGGCTGGTTGATCCGGATAGCTCTGGTGATATCCGCTGTGTTTGCCGTCACAACGGCTCAGTGGCTGCTGCTATTCATCAGTGTTGTCGTGTTGCTGCTTACTTTTGCCGCGCTTGTCATAGAACGTCGCTACGACATCAACATACCGTTGGAGTTGGAAGTGTTCGGCACCGTGTACGTCTATGCTGCCTGGTACTTGGGTGAAGTTGCCGGGTTCTACGATAACCTCTGGTGGTGGGACGACATGCTGCATTTCATCTCAGCACTGGTGTTTGGACTGATCGGTTTTACCATACTATACGTACTGCACCACCAGGCCAAGCTTGATACCAGTCCATTCGTGATCGCTATGTTCGCGTTCAGTTTTGCTATAAGCATCGGTGTCTTGTGGGAGGTGTTCGAGTTCGGGATGGATCAATTGTTCGGGCTCAATATGCAACCGAGTGCAACGGATACGATGGGGGATCTGATCCTGGATAGTCTGGGTGCGCTCGTCACTGCGGCGGCAGGATATGCCTACATCAAAAAACAGGAAACCGGCATCCTCCACCGGCTGATACAGAAGTTCTTCCGGGAGAACCCCCGGTTTGCAGAAAAGGTCGCGTTTCCGCGGAAGGAGCGGCAATGAGCGTCGCTCAGGTCGTAACGATCGAGCTGGATCCAAGAAGTCAGATCGTCAAAATCGGTATGATCGAATTCGGATGGCTACAATCGACACTTACCAATAATATTCGACCCCTTTATGTTTACACCGAAAAGCGAAGTCTGCTAGCGGTAATACCCCAACTCGGTCTTTCTCCATACGTAATAGGCAGCCCATCCGGCACCGATGAGCACCAATATCGTTTCAGCGAAAAAGTTGATATTGAATGTTTGTCCCAGCATCCAGAACAGGAGCATCAGCGTCAGAAGTACCAACACGAACGTGATACCCGCACGGATGCTTCCGTTTCTGAAATCAATCTGCTTCATACTGGTGATTATATGACACATCAGGGCATCCGCAATACATCACCGGTGTTTGAGTATGCTGCATACCGTTTATGGCGCAACACCCACCACCTCTGGGAACCTCGTGTTATCTGAGTCGTTCCGGTTTTTCGTACGGAAGTGAATAGTCGGTGTCGTTGAAAAAATTGTACATGGTTCCGGAGATGTAGCGATGAACGTACGAGGAGGCGACTGGTCGTGACCATTGTCCGCTCAGTACAACCAGTAGGTAATCCGTGTTTTCTCCCAGGACAATGGCAGCATCGTTGGTGTAACCGTAGACATCACCGGTCTTATTCCGGGTGCCGAGCATGCCACGAACGGCGGGTTCCCGGGGTAGCCCTTCGGGGATACGGAATGTGTACAACTGCTGCTTCAAGTAAGAATCCAATTTCCGGGTATGCGCCTTAGTGAAATACCCGCCATCGTAGACCCGTTGCAGTATGAGCGCTACATCACGGGCTGAGGTCTTGGCGGCGGGGTCTTTGGCGACATCCGTGTTCGTATAGCCCTGCTCGTGCAATGACCGGTTGAGCGTCTTCGGCCCCAACTCGGCCCGGAGTGCTTCGCCGCAGGCATTGCTGGAATTCTGGACCATTTGCTGGGTGCATTGGCCAATCGTCCACTCGTTTACGCCGGATGGTCGGTCAAGCTCGAGTTCGCCGCGAGTATGCCGTCGGAATACTTCGCCGGCTATGAACAGTTTATAAATACTACCGCTGGGAACGGAAACTTTTGGCTGGTGGTCGGCGTATCTGTCAGTATTCAAGTTAGCTGCGTACATATGCAATGTGTCTCCGTATTCGCTCGTAAATTCATCGAGTGCTTCTTGGATGTCCGGGTCTTTGGTGTGGCTGAGCGCATTTGGCGCGGATGGGGGAGGTGTATCCGGAGTGTTTTGGGTACTCGTTGGGTTGCTTGGTGTATTATTCGCGGGTGGCATTGCGGACGGTTCTGCTTGGGGTGAGCCAGTAATATAGGAAGATAGCCGGGGGTTCGGCGCAAGATCGTTGTGGAAATACACGCCGGCATATCCGATCAAAAGCATAGCCACACAGACACCGATAGATATCCACTGGGGAACGTACCGTTGTTTTTCGGTTTTCTCGTCCGTAGACGGCGCTGTCGACGCGTCCGACTGTGCGTCAGGATAATAGATATAATCAGTGGTGTCGGATTGGGCGGAGTAAGTCATAGGCGAAGATGTTGTATGTGTCTACGCAGAAATTCGGAACGCCTACAATGTCCGAAAATAGTAATGTATTATGATGCGTTTTGGGACAGTGTTTGTATGTACGTTTTGTGATTACTGCGAGCTTGGTTTATTATAGCATTTAATCTTCTATTTGTAAACGATTGTTGCAAAGTACTCATCCCGTTCTGGCTTTGTTGCAAGTATTGTAAAACCATGTCACGATACGTGCCGTCGTAATTCTCCGTCGTGTTGTCTAATTCTTCGATCCTGGCTTCTTCCGCGGCATCGACCGACTCATCGTACTGTGTCTGATACATTTCCATCAAATTACTCCGGTCGCTCCCCGTAGTACTGGCGATACGCGCTGCCAGCGTCCGGGTACTGGCATTGTTAGCATCAGATGCGGCCATACTGCTGATCTCCACTATCGTGTTCTGGGCGACCAGTGTTCGCCGGTAGACGGGCTGAACGCTGTCGCTAAGTATAACTGACAATATGCCGATCACAAGCAGCAATCCGACGCCGATGCCGATCATAATTTTTAATTTGTCGCGATCCATACCATAAGTATTATAGAATTTCGGCTCGCAAGCAAGCAGTATGACGGTTGGGGGTGACGTTGCGCCAGTTGCGGGCAGGGTATGGTTTTATATACACTGCATACATAAAGCAAGGAATGCGCATGGATCCTGACTCTTCGAATAATCAATACCAGTCCCGACATGTAAACCCGGATTCGGATCGTTTTGGCGATTCGGAACTCCCGGATAATACAACTTCCACCTCTGAGGCGTATGTATCCAATCCGTTTCAAGTTTTTGTCGACAGTTTCAAACGGGCGTTTACGGTCAATTTCACTACGTTACTTGGGCTGCTCGGTGTATTCATTCTGACGATGATCGTGGTCGTAGCGGGTCTCGTTGCGCTTTTCGTATATACAGGCTTAGCCGTTCAAAATCAACAATTGACCGGAGTAGGCGAGGTGGCGACAGTAGTGTTTGCTATCGCAGCGATGGCGGGTGTCGCGTTGCTCGTGTGGGGAGCGATTCTGCATGCTGCGTGGGAGAAATATGCACTTGAGACTACGCGTGAACGGACAATTTCATTTGGCGAAACCATGCGGATCGGTGTGACGAAAGGGGTGGGCTTACTCGTTTTGAATGTGCTCCTCGCGCTCATAATCGCTGTCGGTCTGACATTCTTCATCGTGCCCGGTTTGTTTTTCTTGTATTGGTTCGTGTTCGCCCCGTTCATTTATGTTGATAAAGACATAGGTATCATAGCTTCCATGCAAGAGAGTAAGCGCTTGGTCCGGGGGAAGCTGGTGGAGTTGATCGGATTGCTGATCGCGTCATTCATACTCGGTTTACCCGGCCAGTTGCCGTTTTTCGGTTTCTTGTATAGTTTGGTATTCGGCCCGATTAGTCAACTGGCTTTTTCGTATCGCTACACCAGCGCCGACATGCTGGATCGCACCGGCCGACCTAAACCCAAAACCGATACCGCCAACACGGTACTGATGTGGATCGCTGTCGCGTGCATCGCTTTGGTGCTGCTGTTTATCGGGGTTGCAGCATCGCTTTCATTCTTCGTGGCCGACTAAAGGAGTTTACACGCATGTTCGACTCCGCGTCGTGGGCGTTTACGGCGCGCGTAGGATATACTGGAGCATATGGATCCCGTGGAGGAAATCAAAGAGCGACTGGGTATCGATGAAGTCGTGGGTAGTTATGTCCAACTCAAACAGGCCGGCCGGAACTTCAAAGGCATATGTCCGTTTCATGAGGAAAAGACACCCAGCTTTATGGTCAGCACCGAAAAAGGTATTTACCACTGTTTCGGTTGCGGTGAAGGTGGGGACATATTCAGTTTCGTGGAAAAAATGGAGGGACTGGAGTTCCGCGAGACATTGCAGCGCTTAGCCCAGAAAGCCAACGTTGAACTGCCGCAATACCAAGGCGGCAGTCAGAAACAAAAACAGCACAAACAGCGGCTCCGGGAAGCCGTGTCCACGGCGGCCCAGTATTACCATATCCAGCTGGGGCGTTCGCAAAAAGCCAAACGGTATGTGACCGATACCCGTGAATTGACTCCTGAAACCATCAAGGATTTTCAGATCGGGTACGCTCCCGGTGGTAACCAACGGATCGTCCAGTTCTTGAAAAAACACGGTTTCACAGAGCAGGAGTTGCTTGATTCGGGACTAGCCCGGAAGCGTGGCCAATCGCTCCAGGACGTATTCCGCCAACGTATCATGGTGCCCTTCGTCGATACCAGTGGTTCGACGATCGGGTTCACTGGCCGGGTGCTGGGCGACGGTGTGCCCAAATATCTCAACACGCCGCAAACGCCATTGTTTGATAAAAGCCGGTTCATATTCGGACTGTATCAGGCCAAAGAACACATCCGTAGCAGCGGGGAAGCGATCGTCGTGGAAGGCAATCTGGACGTGGTGCGTTCGCACCAGGCCGGCATCCGGAACGTGGTGGCTATCAGCGGCACCGCCTTTACCCGGCAACAGCTCAAACAACTGGCACGGTTCGCTACTACCGTAACGTTGGCATTCGATGCCGACAGTGCCGGAGCCAGCGCCACCGAGCGAGCTTTGCCGCTGGCTCAGGAAGCGGGGGTAGCATTGTACATCGCCGGTTTGCCGCCGGAAACCGATCCGGATGATGTCATACGCCGGGATCCGGATGAGTGGCAACGCATCATCGACAATAAGGCCTACGTCATGGACTGGCTGCTGCAGATTCTGCCCGCCATGTATGACGCCAACAGCGCTCGAGGGAAAAAGGAGCTGACCGATCACGCGGCCTCCGTACTCCGGCGACTGCAAGATCCGGTGGAGCAGGAGCATTACATCAATCAACTTGCCGATATGGTCGGTTCCGCACCGGCGACTATTACCAAAAAAATACAGAGCGGAGAAAAAACGAGCTCCAAACGTCCTGCGCGATCCGCTCACAGCAAGGAAGAAGCGCCGGCTCACGACGAAGTCGAAACGGTCGCCGACGCGGTATTGGGCATGGCCGCGGTGTATCCCGATGTCCGCACCGCGCTCGCTGAAGCTACCGTGGAACGTTTACCTGAACACATGCAGACCGCGGCCACGTATTTGCAGAGTCGTGAGGATGTTCTGGACCCGGATGATTTACCCAAGGAGTTGCATCAGATTGAAAATTATGTGAAAATACTATTATTACGAGGCGAAGAGGAGTACGGATCATGGGCCGCGCTCGATAGGCAAGTCGAAGCGTTCAGCCTGATCCACCGCCTGAATGAACTGCAAACCAAACGATACAAACATCATTTAAGTCAACAAATCGCTGCTGCCGAAGCGGCGGGTGATTATGACTTGCGGCAAAAATTACTGACCGAATTTCAACAACTTAATTAAGGAGGTGCGTTTTGGCAGATCAACCGGACAGGGAGCTGGACGCGGCGGAAATAGCCAACCAACTACTAAAAAAAGGCCAAAGCCGGGGGTACATTGATTACAATGAGATCAATGAAGCCATTCCGGAGACGGAAGCAAATCTGGAAGCGCTTGATCAGTTACACGCTGACCTGATCGATACCGGCGTGGAGATCATTAACAAAAAAGGTTCTTCTTGGGAAGAAGCGGATGAAGACGAACTCTTGGAAGACCAGACGCTGGATGACATCTCTGATGACTCCGTTCGTTTATATCTGCGGGAAATCGGCAAGATTCCGCTTTTGAGCGCCGAGGAGGAGATCGAGCTGGCCAATCGAGTCAAAGATGGCGACAAGGATGCCAAGGACAAGATGGCCGAGGCCAATATGCGTCTGGTCGTTTCCATTGCCAAGAAATATGTCGGACGCGGGCTGGACTTGCTCGATCTGGTCCAGGAAGGGAATACCGGTCTGTTGCGGGCGGTCGAGAAGTTCGACCCCGAACGTGGGTTCAAGTTTTCTACCTATGCCACATGGTGGATCCGCCAGGCCATCACCCGGGCGATCGCCGACCAGTCCCGGACTATCCGCATTCCGGTTCATATGTTTGAAACCATCAACAAGATGCTTCGCACTCAACGGCGACTGACTCAGGACTTGGGACGGGAGCCGACCAACGAGGAAATCGCCAAAGAGATGGAAATGGAGGTCGATAAGATCGATCACATCCAGAAAATCCGGCAAGAGATATCCTCGCTGGACGCACCGGTCCGGGATGAGGAGGAAGACTCCAAGCTGGGTGACTTCATTGAAGACGAAGAGTCGGCTACGCCCGAGGAAGCAGCCACGACCCAGCTACTCAAGGAACACGTCAACGAAATGTTGGACATCCTCTCGCCCCGGGAGCAGAAAATCCTGAAAATGCGGTTCGGGTTGGAAGATGGCCGTGGCCGCACCCTGGAAGAGGTTGGACAGGAGTTCGGTGTCACCCGGGAGCGCATCCGTCAGATCGAGGCCAAAGCCCTGGCCAAACTCCGCAAAAACCGCGAGAGCAAATCGTTGAAAGATTATCTGGAATAATACATACGAATATCGACCACGCGTTTTTCATTGTCGGCAACATAATCGTATATCTTCAGCAGTATGGCTGAGCCCGGGAAACGTATATAATGAAATCAATACGTATGAAATATATGTCGATATTGCAGGGATGCTATGGCGAATAAAACACTGGTGGTGATCGATGGGAAATCGGTGCTGTATCGTGGCTATTACGCCATGGGCAATCTGGCGACCGCTGACGGCAGGCCTACAGGTGCAACCTACGGCTTCGCCATGATGGGATTGCGCATACTCAAGGAATTCGAGCCTGACTACGTGGTGGTAGCGTGGGATAAAAGCAAGACTAACATCCGGGCGCGACGAAAACTGTATGAGGAGTACAAGGCTAATCGTAAGCCCATGCCCGAGGACTTGCGTGAGCAGATCGATGATGTGCGCCGGCTGTGCGATGCATTCGGATGGCCTATGCTGGAGGTCGATGATTATGAAGCCGATGACATTATGGGCACACTGGCTGTGCAAGCCAAGCAAAAAGATATCGATAGCGTCTTAGTCACCGGCGATCTGGACGTACTGCAACTGGTCAATCATCATACCAAGGTCTGCGTGCTCAAGCGCGGGGTTACCCAGACCATCCTGTATGACAAAAATAGTTTCCAAGAGGCGTATAGCATGACACCGTCGCAATTCGTGGACTATAAAGCCCTGATGGGTGACCCCAGCGATAATATTCCCGGTGTCAGCGGAGTGGGTGAAAAAACTGCCCGGCAACTGATAGCCGATTACGAAAATCTGGACGGCGTGTATGAACATCTGGAGGATATCGGCGGCGCGATGGCCAAAAAGCTGGAAGCGGACCGGGACATGGCGTTTTTGAGCCGGCAGCTGATCGAGCTTCATTTGAACGCGCCGGTAGAGTTTGATGACGTCGCCTCCGATGTACAGGCAACCAGTCCTGAAGCGGTGGACGCGTTATTCGAAGAGTTAAGCTTCCAACGATTGCGTTCCGATCTGCCCGGAAACATGCAAACCGAGCAGACATTATTTGATCAAACGACTTCTGAGGAGGTGTCCGATGAGTGCGGGGATGTCACGATCCATCGCGACCAAACACCGGATTTCGACGGCGTTACAGAAGCGGTGATTTTTACGCTGGATACGTCCGTGCTCGTGAGTACCGATATGCGGACGTGTTATATCACAACTTTGTCCGAAATACCGGACTATCTTTCCGTGATCGGTTATCACACCAAGGAAGACTTAAAGCGGCTCCCGGCGCATACGAGCATTGCTTTCGATGTCATGATCGCCGCTTTTTTGCTCAATCCGTTGCTTCGGCAGCAGGAGTTGTCCTCGCTGGCCAAACACGAGCTCGGTATCGCCATGGATGAACCGGATCGCTCGGACGATATGCTCGATGAAACCGCCAAAGTATTCACATATGCGATCTGGGAGCTGTATCATCGCTATACTGAGCAATTGGAAGAGTTACCCCGGATACACTCGGTAGCGACTGACATCGAGTGGCCACTATTGCCGGTACTGGCTCGCATGGAGCAACGCGGTATTAAGCTGGACGTAGAGTATCTACAGGATATGAGCCGGGACTTCGCCGAACGCATCGAAGAGCTTGAGGACAAAATTTATGAGCACGCCGGTGAACGATTCAATATTAACTCACCGCAACAACTTCAGACCGTGCTGTTTGAGACGCTGCAGCTGCCGACCGACGACATCAAAAAAACCCAGACCGGGTACTCTACTGGGGCGGCGGAACTGGAAAAACTCCGGGGGTTGCATCCGATCATCGACTTAATATCCCACCACCGGGAATTAACCAAACTCAAGAGCACATACATCGATGCCTTACCCAAACAGGTCGATGCGCACAACCGCTTGCACACGACGTTTACCCAGACCGTCGCTCAGACCGGCCGTTTGTCCAGTCTGGAGCCGAATCTGCAAAACATCCCGGTTCGCACCGAGGAAGGAAAGGCTATCCGGAAAGCGTTCGTGGCTGAGGATGGGTGCACGTTCGTGCAGGCCGACTACTCCCAGTTCGAATTACGGCTGGCGGCAGCGCTTTCGGGTGATGGAGCCATGCTGGAATCGTTCAACAGTGGCATCGATATCCACACCCAGACCGCGGCCGAACTCTACGGTGTTGATTTGAATGATGTTACTAAACACCAGCGCTACAACGCCAAAACGGTCAACTTCGGGGTAATGTACGGCATGAGTCCGCACGGGTTGAGCGTGGCTACAGGAATGTCCCGCGAGGATGCCAAGGCGTTCATTGACCGGTATTTCGAGCTGCGGTCAGGACTACTTGCGTATCTGGACTCTCTGAAAAAGCAGGCCAAAGAGGAAGGGTACGTGGAAACCTGGTTCGGCCGCCGCCGCCCCATGCCGGACATCCACTCCAGTAATTTCGCGGTCCGCTCCGCGGCCGAGCGGGCAGCTATAAATATGCCCATCCAGGGCACCGAAGCTGACCTGATGAAAATGGCCATGATCGAAGTCGATAAGCACCTGGAAGAAGGCTGCCGGCAAATTCTGCAGATTCACGACTCGATTCTGATAGAGTGTCCGGAGCAGAAGGCAGATGACGTAGCGAAACTTTTGAAAACTACTATGGAACAAATCGCCCCTGATGATTTGCCCGTCAAACTGGACGTGGAAACCGCGACCGGACAACATTGGGGCGAGTTGTAGACGTGCTGCATATAGCAATCTCATTGCATCTGGTATAATCCAAAACAGTCATGGAAACGATCAAGACATATATGCGTTCTGAGCTATTCTGGCTGCAAGCGGCGTTTCTGGTGTCCGTAGCCGCTACGCTGGGGAGTCTCGGACTGAGCGAAGTTCTCGCATTGACTCCGTGTGAGCTGTGTTGGTACCAACGCGTCTTTATGTATCCATTGCCGTTTATCTTCGGGGCGGCGCTGGCGCAAAAGAAATACGATATATTCTGGTACGCTTTCCCGATGGTTGTCACAGGGGCCGGAGTCGCGGTCTACCACTACATCATTCAGATGTCAGCCTTCGCGGCCAACAGCTGCAGCCCCGACTTGGTGGCATGTACGACCCGGCAGGTCGAGTTTTTCGGATTCATCACGATACCCTTGGGCTCATTGCTCGCCTTCATAGTTATAGCGAGTATTTTATTAATTTTGCGGAATCGCAATAAAAAGGCATAAGCGTTTTTATGTAGTTTTTTACACAACATGAGTGCATACGTGTTGAGCATATATCTACATGTTGTGCAGTGATTTTTATCACATTCTATATTTTTCCGCACGTTTATATAAAAGCACCTCAAAGGGTTAAAATGCCGTCTCTGGTGTAGCAGGTTTCGCGAGTGTGGCGGAAATTATAAAAAAAAGCTTGACTTCTATTGTGCAGGGTGTACGATAGGCTTTGTGTTTTTCGACCCCTAGGGGCGAGAGACACGTGAGGATAGAGAGTAACACATATTTTAGCCAAACGCGCGGGTAGCAGCGCTTTAGATACATACTACGAAACGAAGTAACGGACGCATAAGAATTTGTCGTCCGGGAGCGAGGGTATTCGTGGTATATACGGGGCACCTGAAACGGCGAGTGATACTGTAAAAAGTACACACCCTCTGCCTGATCCGGTACGTTTCGATGCGATATATTATGAATCGAACCGTTCCAGGTGCCCTAAGAAAGCGCGCAACGTGTGGAGGCACAAAAGGAGGAATATTACTATGCGGTTTACCGCTATAGGGGGCATCGTGCTGTTTGTACTGGCAGCAGTATTCATGCACAGCCCAACACTTCATGCACAAAGTGCACAAACTATCACCGTTCAAAGCGGAGATACACTATCAGAACTCGCTGTTCAGCACGGCACGTCGGTTGACCAGTTGGTAAGTGTCAATGACATTCACAACCCCAACTTGATCTACGCGGGTCAACGGCTGAACGTACGAGGCGGGAATGGACACCAGCAGGTGTCGGAGAACAACACCCGCTCGGTTGCCACATCTACGACCAGCAACAGTGTGTGGGATCGTCTGGCCCAATGTGAGTCCAATGAAGACTGGGACATCAACACAGGCAACGGATTCTACGGCGGTCTGCAGTTTACTCTTTCAAGTTGGCGCGCCGTCGGGGGTACTGGATACCCTCACCACGCCAGCAAGCAGGAGCAGATCAACCGAGCCGAAAAACTCAAAGCCATCCAGGGCTGGGGTGCATGGCCCGCTTGCACGGCTGAGCTCGGGCTTCAATAAACACTCCAATAGCTTGAGGTGAATCGTCACCCTCTCTGGAAGACTATTCCGGGCGGTTGGGTACAGCCGCCCGGTTTTCGATTGTTTGAATAGAATTTTTGCACCGTAACATGGTTCAGTAATATAGGGTTAAAAGTTAGAAATTCGGGGTAGAGTGGAAGAGAGTGGGTGACAACCGGTGAAGCCCGTGTTACCGGTTTACCAAGCAGCGGAGCGACGAAATAAACTCATGGATTTTTGATAGTTATTAGAGTTTTGGGACTGGCAACTTTCTGTCCGGAGTTTGCTACAATACACGGGTATAATCAGGAGTTTTGTCATGCCGGAACTGCCCGAGGTTGAGACCATACGGAGCGGATTGGCGGACGTATTGCCGGGCAAGCGAATTGCCGGAGTGGATGTGGAATTCGAGAAATCCATGCCGGCTCCGCGGGACACAATTGATACCTACGTTCCCGGATCCGAAGTCATGGACGTCCGCCGTCGGGGCAAAATCATGATCATCGATCTCTCCAGCGGCTATAGTCTACTGGTCCACTTGAAGATGACGGGGCAATTGGTGCTGGACGCACCAGTTGAGCAACACGCAACACGCAACACGCAACACGCCGGACAAAAAAGAGTTGCTGGTGGGCATCCGACCAAGAGTATGGCAGGAGAGTTGCCGGATAAAAGTACCCGCGTAATATTCACGTTTGAAGATGACAGTCGGCTGTTTTTCAACGATCAGCGTAAATTCGGCTGGATCAAGTTAGCAGAGACCCAAGCGGTCGATAACGAGACTTTCATTCAAACTATGGGTCCGGAGCCGCTGGGGATGGAATTTGGAATACGGGATTTGGAAGCTGAAATCAGACCGCGCAAAACAGCCATAAAGAATGTGTTATTGGATCAGAACGCTGTGGCGGGACTGGGGAATATTTACTCAGATGAAGCGCTCCATCTGGCTAAAATACATCCTCTGCGATCGCCCACGTCACTTTCGCAGGAGGAAATCGAGCGACTGCATGCGGCGATTTTGACGGTACTGCAAAACAGTATCGACGACGGCGGAACCAGCTTCACCAATTACGTCAACGCCGACGGCATCACCGGGGATTACTTAAAAAATGCCCGCGTTTACCGGCGCGAAGGTGAACCCTGCCCCGAGTGCGGCACGGTCATAGAAAAAATAAAAGTAGGACAACGGGGCACGCATATATGTCCACAATGTCAATTGCTGAACAGAAGGTAGCGAAGTCTAACACCTAACATGATGCTGCGGAGCAGTCATAGAAAAAATAAAAGCAGAGCATCGAGGGGCGTATGTCTGCTTGACCTGTCAGAGGTTATACCAGCCTGGGATACAGGCTTACCTTATCTATTGATTCCAATCCCCGCTATTAAGCCTGTTGCGGCCAAGACAATGCCAGTCGTGCGGGTCCGAATCCTGTATCGCGCTCCATATATCCTGAGCGGTTTGCGTATATAATTTTGTCTGGGCGACTTTCTCTCGTGCATCTGCAAAAGATTGTCCGACGGTGTTACCCATGGTCTCTTGCTCTTTCAATTCCATGTCCACGTCAAGATTATCTGCGTCTTTGACTACTTTAGCCTCAATGGTTTCACGAACTTCGTATTCCTGCCACAGCCGGGTAAACTCTTCCTCAAGGGCGGTATCTGCCAGCATATCTTTGATGCCGAGCTCTTCGTTCCGTTCGACGTATTGGCGGGAAAGGTAGTGCACATCACCGGTTCGGCTTTCGGCGATGTCGTGCACTAAAGCCATTTTGGCGATCTTCCCTGTATCTTCCACATCCTCACGTTTGGCGATATCCAAAGCCAGCCACATGACCCGAAAGTGGTGCTCAGCCAGATTGGCGAAGTGCGGACTCAAAAATTGTTGCCATGTACGCTGGATGAAACGTAACGTGCCGATCTCATACAAAAACTCCAAGTCGCGTTTCATACTGGTTAGTATGCACCAGTGTGGTGCTGTGTTCAAATTGGCCGACAGCTTTGAATCCTGTCTACATACTTTATACGTCATACGTCATACGTCATACTATCCGTATGATCTATCTATTCCACGGAGAAAACACACATGCGGCCAAGCAGCAGATTCATAAACTGATCGAGCGGTTCAAAAGCAGCACCGGATCGGATTTCGGCTTGCATCGGTTCAGCGAAGAAGATGAGCCGGATGCGATAATCCAAGCCATTACAGCCGTGCCGATGTTCAGTTCCAGCAGTCTGGTCGTTATCGAAAACCCGAGCCAGGCCAAGCAACTGACCGATGCGCTGTTACCAAAACTAGATGACGTACCCGAAGAGACGGTGGTTGCCATTCATGACCCGGGGGTGGATAAACGTACCAACTGGTTCAAAACGTTGCAGAAACATGCCACCGTCAAGGAGTTCCAAACCAGATCCCGGCCCCAGTTACACAAATGGGTCCAGAAAACGACGGAAACCCATGAAGTTACACTGAGCAAAGACGCGATCGAACTGTTGCTTGAATATATCGGAGAGGATGAGCGCCAGCTGAGCAACGAGATCGCTAAGCTTGCCAATATAGGTGAGTCGATCGATGAGACGCACATCCGAACGTTGATCCGGCCGAAGCCGCGTCAAACCATATTTACCTTGCTCGACGCACTGAGTGCCGGTGATATCGAGCGCGCGCTAACCCATTTCGATGACTTGCACTCCCAGAACATCCATGAACTGGAAATCCTGGCCATGCTTGGGTGGCAGGTGCGGGTATTTCTGGTCATCGCCAGCGCTGACTCGATCGGTGACCAGCAACTCGCCCAGGATCATGGCATGAAACCTTATACCATCCAAAAGGGCAAACCCATCGCAAAGCGGGTTTCGGTGCAAACGCTTCAAAACGCCTATCAGGAAATCATCGCCACTGATTACGCCATCAAAACCAGTCAGAACGAACCGCACGTACTGTTGGAACAACTAATCATGCGGCTGCACGGGTATCTGAGTCAATGAGCTGTAAAACTTCTTCCCGTTTTTACATCAGGAAATTCCACATCCTGGCTGAACTCGTCCAAAAAGTTTTTACTTGCTGGATCCGGACTGTTTTTTAGTACTTGAGCTTGAGGTGGACTTGGATTTCGAACCGGAGGTAGTGCCGGATTTTTTGTTGCCGGAGGCTTGTTTTTGGCTTCCACCGGAAGTTTTCTTAGCGTCCGATCCACTCTTGGATGAAGCGAAGGCTTGCTCGAGTTGGCGGGTTAACCGGGACTTTTTCCGGGCGCCGGTATTCTTTTTGATGACACCTTTTTTAACCGCCTTGTCGATGGCTTTCTGGGCGTTTTTGGCATGTTCCCGCGCTTCCTGCTCTTGGTGGTTGGAAATCGCGTCATAGGTCTGCTTGATAGCTTGGCGCATCGAGCGCTTGACACTCAGGTTTTCCCGGTAACGGGTTTGGTTTTGTCGCATCCGTTTGCTGGCGGATCTGATATTCGGCATAACAACTCCTCTTGATTCAAGACCAGAATATAGGGGATTGCGAGGGGTTTGTAAAGCGACCACACATATGCGCACTTACAACCCTGACATTATGTAGACGCGATGCTTCCCAGTATGCCGGATTTTTCGGGCGTATCGTTCGCATCAGTTCGTTGTAATTTTGATTGACAAAACAGGGGAGCTAACGTAGCGTAAGAATTATGGATGGTAATACCGGCGCGAACGAAGCGCCCTCGATAAAGCAGCAACTCGTCGAAACGATCCGCGGCGCTGAAAGTGTTGTCATAACTACACAGGACAAGCCCGGCAAAGACGCGATCGCCGCGGCCATCGGGTTGCATTTATTACTTGAGAAACTGGAAAAAGTAGCAGAGGTAGTCATCACGAGTGACATTCCGGGTCAGCTCCAGTTTTTACCGGCCGATTTCATTAATAAAGAACTACAAGGGCAGCGGGATTTCGTTATCGAATTGGACCAATCCCGGGCGGAAGCCGATTCGCTGAAGTACGTTAATGAAAACAACACGCTCAAAGTTTATATCACGCCGTATAACGGTACCTTCAGCGGGGACGATGTGTCGTTTAGTTACGGCGATTATCACTGTGACGCCATCATCGGACTCGGCGCGCATGACGTGAGCGACCTGAGCGACAGCGTAACGAGTGAGCAGGAGCTGATCCGGAACGCGTCATTCCTGTTGATTAATCCTGGTCCCGGCGGCTCAGGGAGCGAGAACGCGCTGAATTGGCATGACCCCAATGCTGGCTCGATCTGCGAAATGGTCATGAGTATGTCCGAGGCGCTCGGAAGCGGTATGCTGGATGAAGATATCGCCACGGCGCTTATGACCGGGATCGTGGAACGAACCGAGCACTTTACCAATCAAACCACGACCCCGAAAGTGATGACTATGTCGGCACAGCTTCTGGCCGCCGGTGCCCGGCAGTCCCAGATCGTGGATCAATTATCCAAACCGGAGCAGCCGGCCAAAGAAGCGCAAAGCCATGACTCCGATACACCCGCACAGGAAGAGGACAGTAAACAATCACAAGATACCGATCGACCACCGAACGAATTTCAGCTCCGCCAATCCAAACAAGGACAGCCAGCTGCATCGGGCGAGGGAGAAGATAGTAAAACCAGTTCTTCAGGGGTTTCGGTCCGTGGTGGCAACGGGCAGTCTTCAGACAGCGGCCAATCACAACAGCCAGCGGCAAGTACGGCGTCCGGATCTTCGACCGCGGCCGGCGGGCAACACCAATCAAGCGACAACCAAGCGGAGCAGAGTACATCCCCGTACTCGTTAGCCGGGAACGGGCAGTCTGGTTCTGCTGCATCCCAGGCGAGCCAATCGCACCCATCAGCTGCTCAGGCAGAAAGTACGGCTGCAAGCTCTCAACCCCAGCCCCAGTCGCAAGCTCAGGCGGGTTCGTCTGGTGGCGGGGCACAGACCGGACAGGCGGCCTCGTCCCAACAGGCTTCCGGGCAGGGGCAGCAACCCCAATCAGGCCAGCAACCCGCGGCATCAGCGCAATCCGGCCAACAAGCTACCGGCGGGCAACAAGCTGCTGGTGCAGGGCAAACCGGTACTGGGCAGACGGGAGGTGGACAATCGCAAGCCGCGTCTGACACGACCGCTCAGAACTCCGGTGCGCGTGACCCCCAAAGCCAGGGAGCAAGTATCCATCCTCCATCAGGAGGCGACAATCAGTCGTCCAACCAGGATGCTATTATGGCCGCTATGAACGCTGGCGGAGAGAGCAATGGTCAGCAGAATCCTGGCAGCCAAGCAAACCAGCAATCGAACCAGGATTCTTCCCAGAGTGCGAGCGGGCAGCAGTCTTCAAGCAGTCAACAATCGCCTCAGAGCGGAGCGTCCCCGGGTGCGGCTGCGAACCAGGGACAACAGGCATCGGGCAACCAACCGCAACAGCAAACCCAGCAAAGTAGTCCCGGCCAACAAGCGCAGACTTCGCCATCAACGGGGCAACAGCAAGGCGCCGCCCAGCAGGCGCAAACTTCCCAATCTTCGGGTCAACAACAGAATACGGATCAACAAAACAGCCAATCCGGCCAGCAGTCAGGTGATGCATCCGACGGTTCGGACTTGGAAGCGGCCCGCAAGGCAGTGGAAGAAGCCCAAAAACAAGCCGATCAACAGTCGGGCCAATCACAGGATCAAAATCAGCAATAGCGAAATTAGCCTGCTAATCGGCAGATTAGAAATCCGAAATGTGGAATCTGCAGTTCACCATAAAAATTCAGAGTTATTATTCTGAATCCATCGCGGGCGGAGAAGACTCTCTCATGAGGTGAGACGAAGGATAGCTTTACCCTCAACGCTTCGCCCTTTACCCTAAAGCCGTATGGACGGGATTTTATTGATCGACAAACCAAAGGGGTGGAGCAGCTTCGATGTTATTCGAAAAATGCGACCGGCTTTGGACATAAAAAAGATGGGGCATGCGGGAACGCTAGACCCTATGGCGACCGGACTTTTAGTCGTGCTTGTCGGCCGGGCAACCAAACAGCAGGAGCGATTCATGGGCTTGGAGAAAACCTACGAGGCCGAAGTCACGCTGGGGGCGACCAGTACCACGGACGACGGAGAGGGAACGATAACGGATTGGAGCACGGAGCACGAAGAACGAAACATGAAACCAGACGAAAATGAAGTCGAACAGATACTAAATCAGTTTACCGGAGAGATTGAGCAGGTGCCACCGCGGCATTCGGCGGTCAAGGTGCAGGGGCAACGGGCGTACAAGCTGGCCCGGAACGGGGAAGAAGTGGAGCTGGAACCCCGGCCAGTGACGGTTCATGATGTATCGGATATAAACTATGACTATCCGGTCTTGGAGCTTACGCTCCGGGTATCCAGCGGTACCTATATCCGTAGTCTGGCCCGGGATATGGGTGAGGCGCTTGATACCGGTGGGTATTTGAGTAGTTTACGCCGGACCCGGATCGGCGAGCATTCGGTCGATGACGCGGTGTCGCCCGAGAGCAACACGGAGCAGATCCGGAGCAATCTTACACCGATAGATTTTTGACATATGTGTTTTTGATTGTATAATAAATTATCATGGTCTAATCCATGTGTACCCGACAATCACAAGCTGTTGAGTAGTTTCGTTTCCGATGCAATACGGAAATCGTTTATTTCATACTGTCATTCCGGAATTTTACTCTGAAGCTCAAAATCTCAGTACTGAATCTCATTTTCTGAAAGGATAATGTACGATCGGACCGATCGATCAGTCGTCCACAGAAAGG
>CAZAXT010000003.1:28338-42101 GCA_964489295.1 uncultured Candidatus Saccharibacteria bacterium
ATGCATCATCGTGACATCGATGAACGCTTATGCTTGCGGCTTCCACCGGGGCGTGCTATTGTAACCCGCCGGTATAATCTGCTAATATAATGGTGAATATGGTGGAAACACAGGACAAACAAGATATCGTAGCCAAGCAAGGTACTCACAAGGACGACACAGGTTCGTCCCAGGTGCAGATCGGGATTCTGACCGAGCGGATCAAGTCGTTGACGGAGCATTTGAAGACCCATAAACATGACCACCATTCCCGTCGCGGATTACTCCAGATGGTCGGCAAGCGCCGCCGCCTGCTGGATTATCTCAAACGCAAAGATCCTGACGCGTACCAAAACATAATAAAAGAATTTGACCTTCGGCGATAAGACAATCACTCTGAATTTGCTTCAGTAAACCTATGTCAGGATATTCTGAATCAGTTTCAGGATGATACTGCCGAACCCACGCAGTATCAATCCGGTCATTTAACGTATATACAGGGTGCGCGGCAAAGCAGCAGTCATACTCTAGCGTGACAGTGTGTCTGTACTTTGCTGCGGTACCCATTTAGGAAAGGAGTCTATGGGTAATATTATCCACCCCTTCGATGGGGCACAAGAAAAAGTAGAAACCGAGTTTCAAGGCAAAACATTATCGATCGAAACCGGTCAGATGGCGTTTCTGGCCGATGGCGCGGTAACGGTCACCTACGGCGACACGGTTGTGCTGGGGACGGCCGTGGTCGATCATACGCATCGGGAGGGCGCGGACTTCTTTCCGATGATGATCGACTATGAAGAAAAAATGTATGCCTCGGGCAAAATTTCGGGTAGTCGTTTCATCAAGCGTGAAGGTCGTGCCAGCGATCAAGCCACACTGGCCGCCCGGCTGATCGATCGACCGATCCGTCCGTTGTTCCCAAAAGGCTTTCGCAATGAAGTCCAAGGTGTCGCTACCGTACTGAGTACGGACATGCAACACAGTACCGAGATTTTAGGAATGGCCGCGATTTCGAGTGCGCTGTCTTTGACCGGTGCGCCCTTCAAGGGGCCGATTGCCGGTGTGACTATCGGGATGGTGGACGAAGAGTTGGTGGTATTCCCCGATACGGAGCAGATGGAGAAGAGTGACTTAAACCTCACCGTAGCCGGGACCCGGGAAGCCATAATGATGGTCGAAGGCGGTGCCAACGAAGTCGACGAGGAGACCATGCTCAAGGCGCTGAATCTGGCACACGAATCCATCCAGCCGATTATCGATCTGCAAGAGCAGTTAACCGAAAAGATCAAACCGGAGCCAATGGAATACGAATTGGCTGAAAAAGACCCGGAACTGGAGCAGGCCATGGAAGAATTTCTGCGGGACAAACTCGGTTCCGCCATCCGACATGAATACCATTGGGAGCGGCACCGTGCTTTCAACAACCTCAAAGAAGCGGTATTCGAGCATTTCGCCAGTGAACATCCGGATAGATTCGAACGGGCGCATATAGAAGAGTCCTACGAAAAAGCAATAAAAGCTGAAGTGCGCCGGGCGATCCTCCAGGAACACAAACGCCCTGACAACCGGGAACCGGACGAGATCCGCCCTTTGAGTTCCCAGGTCGGGCTACTGCCACGGGTGCACGGATCGGGACTGTTTACCCGCGGTACAACCCAGGTGCTAAACGTTACGACGCTGGCGTCGCCAAGTTATGCCCAGGTGATCGACACCATGGAAGAGGATGAAAAGAAACACTTCATACACCACTACAATTTCCCGGGCTATTCCACGGGTGAAGTCAAGCCGATGCGCTCTCCCGGACGGCGAGAGATCGGCCACGGCGCATTGGCTGAACGTGCCTTAGAACCGATGATCCCTCCCCAGGATGAGTTCCCGTATGTCATCCGTTCGGTCTCGGAGGTCGTGACTAGTAATGGCTCAACGTCTATGGCCAGCGTTTGTGGCAGTACTATGAGCTTGATGGATGCCGGTGTCCCCATTAAACGACCAGTATCCGGTATCGCTATGGGGTTGATGATGGATGAAGCGGGTGAATACGAAATCCTCTCAGACATCATAGGTGGCGAAGATTTCTCCGGCGATATGGATTTTAAGGTCGCCGGAACCAGCGAAGGCATTACCGCGGTCCAAATGGACATCAAGATTGAAGGCATCACGCCCGAGATCATGGAAAACGCATTGTCCCAGGCTCACACTGGCCGGGCGTATATTTTGGACCGCATGCTCGAGACGATCGCCGAACCCCGAAGCGATCTCAGCAGCCGGGCGCCGCGCATCCTGCAATATCGGATTGATCCGGAAAAAATCCGGGATGTCATCGGCAAGGGCGGCGAGACCGTCAACAAGCTGATCGAGGAAACCGGGGCACAGATCGACATCGAGGATGATGGCTTGATTTACATCGCGGCCGAACAGGGGAATGCCGAAGGTGCCGAAACCGCGCTTGAGAAAATCAAGGCACTCACGACCGAACCCGAGGTCGGGGAGATATATGAGGGCACGGTCGTCCGATTGATGGAATACGGTGCGTTCGTGGAAATCATGCCCGGTAAAGACGGCTTGTTGCATATTTCAGAACTCGAAGATCACCACATCGATGATATTCACAACGAACTGTCCGAAGGCGACACGGTAACTGTCAAACTGATCTCCATCGATGAAATGGGTCGATTAAAGTTGAGTAAGAAACAAGCAGAGGAAACAAGTAGCACGTAACAAGGAACAAGCAGCAAGGAAATGCGGAAATTCTAAATACAAATATGTACAAAACTTCACGCAAATGGGAATATCCGAATACATGTTACATGATTTTGGATTTAGATATTGTTTCGAAATTCGACCTTAGAATTTTAAGATTATATGAGTAAACAGCAGCAGCTCGACCAGATAGCAGAGCAAATCGTCCAGGACAATATCTGTCCGGAATTAGCGGAGCACGCTACTCAGCTCGTATTCGGTGATGGCAATCCGGATGCGGATATCGTTTTCATCGGTGAAGGACCGGGCAAGAATGAAGATGAGCAGGGCAAGCCGTTCGTGGGAGCAGCGGGCAAGTTTCTGGACGAAATGCTGCACAGTATCGAGAGGGAACGGGAGGACGTGTATATCACGAACATCATCAAATACCGACCGCCCGAAAACCGTGACCCCCGACCGGATGAAATCAATGCCTTTATGCCGTATTTACTCCAGCAAATTGAGGTCATTGAACCCAAACTGATCGCCACGTTGGGGCGGTTTTCCATGAACGTGTTTCTGCCCGAGCTGAAGATAAGCCAGGTTCATGGCCAACCCAAACGCGTCAAAGGACGGGTGTTCTTGCCCTTGTACCACCCAGCGGCCGCGCTATACAACGGTGATCAACGCGGTGTGCTGATGGATGATTTCGCCAAAATACCCAAAACCCTGGAATTAATCGGAGGAGAACACGCAAATGCGTGAACGAGTACTCGTGTAAGCCGGTATCGTAGATAAATTTGTTTCAGGATCTGTTTGCAACGACTTCCGGGTTCTGAACCGAGTTTATCTGACTCGATCCATTATTACATACGCATATGACACATGTACGAATTACAAAGCAAGAAAGGAGCATATGAGTAACAACACCAACAATAACCCCCACAACGGGCGCAAAAATTCCCATGCTGCCGGCAGGGAAACCCAGCGCAACCAGGAGAAAGCCCAGCGTTATGCCGGATTCGGCGATGTCGTAACTGATGCCGATAAGGCGCGTTTGGCCATGAAAGCCAAGCAGGCCGCCCATGACGACAAAGGGAATCCGAAATTATGCATCACGCCGCTGGGTGGACAGACCGGCATCGGGGATAAGAACATGACCATTATTGAGTATGGTGACGATGCCATCGTGGTCGATGCCGGGTTCAACCTTAGTGTCGACCTGCCTGGTATCAATTACGCCATTCCTGATCCCGCGTACTTGGAAACGATCAAGCACAAACTCCGTGGCTATGTGTTTACTCACGGCCACTTGGATCACATCGGAGCGGCTCCGTATGTCGTAACCGAGTTTCCGGCTCCGGTATATGGATCCCAGTTCACGGTCGGCATGGTACAGAAGCAGATAGAGGACGCCGATGCGGAAACCGATTTTACCCCGGAAACGGTTCCTATGAATATTAACAATCACGAACGTCTGAAAATCGGACCGTTCTTTATCGAATTGATCCGGGTAACTCATTCGATCCCCGATTCGTGCGCGTTGTCCATAGATACACCGGTGGGGCGCATTATGCACACCGGCGACTTTCGGTTGGATCCGGAGCCGCTGGATAATCACCCGACTGATCTGGAACGGCTGAAAGAACTCGGTCGGGACGGTATCATGTTGTTGATGAGCGAGAGTACCAATACGGTCGATCCGGGGCGGACGCCGACCGAGCATACGTTGGAACAGAGTTTTCACGACATTCTTCACCAATCTCCGGGACGAGTGCTCATCTCGACGTTTTCGACCAATATCAATCGTATCCAAATGATTATCAACGCGGCAGATGAAAGCGGTCGCAAGGTCGCCATTGACGGCCGGAGCATGCTGGCGGCCGTAGAGTTGGCCGTCAAACTCGGGTACATCAAGGTGCCCAAGGGCACCCTGGTCGCCATGAAAGATCTGGCCAGTCTCAAGGACCGGGATGTGACCATCATTTGCACTGGTTCGCAGGGAGAACCGAACGCAGCGTTGGAGCGTATGAGCATTGGGGATCATAACTACGTTACGATCAAAAATACTGATACCATCGTACTGAGCTCCAAAGCTATTCCCGGAAACGAAATATCGGTGGCCGACAACGTGAACCGGTTGATGCAACTGGGGGCTACGGTGCTGCAACAACAGACACACGAAATCGACGGGTGCGGACCACTCCACGTTTCAGGGCATGCCAACCGTGACGAGCATCGGGAAATGATCGAAATGACCCAGCCGACGTACATTATGCCCAACCATGGCCCATATGAACGGCGCTCCCGTTACCTTAGTATCGCGGGTGAGCTCGGCTATAGCGAAGATGCAATCGCCTTGCTCGATAACGGTGACGTATTAGAATTCGATCAAGCGGGTAAAATGAAACAAAAAACATCAGTACCGACCGGATCGCTGCTGGTTGACCAAACCGGCACACTGGTACCGAATCTGGTTGTCAAAGACCGTCTGTTGATGAGCAACGAGGGCATCGTTGTGGTAGTCCTGACCATCGACAAGAAGAGCAAACAATTGCTCACGAGCCCCGACATCATATCTCGCGGGTTCATCCATATGCAGGAGAACGCGGAATTGATAGAGAGCCTGCGTAAATCGGTGCGCGGCTTTACCAAGCAACAGATCAAACGACTGGATATAAAAGAGTTCAAGCAGGAACTCCGCGATGAAGTGAACAATTTCTTGTATCAGCACACGCAACGTGCGGCGGTCATTATCCCGGTTGTTAACGTTGTCGGCCCGCAGTCCCATTCTTCGAACGGAGGAAAGCAGAAGCAGGGTCAATCGCAAAAGTCCCAACAACAGAAAACGCACAAACAGCGCCAGTAGCGGAACACAACACAACACAACACAACACAACACATGAATAGTTGCTCTGTGCGTTATTCCCGTGCGGACAAACATCTCTTCTGAATCCACAACCCGGGGTAAAACTTCCGGATTCCTGATACCCGGTGCTTGTATATGTTGGTACTATGGTATTTCCTGTTTTCCATTCCCCTTACCGACTTCAAACCGTATACCTATAGGGGTATGTATTTTATAATCAGGATATGGCAACGTCGAACAAGAAGAAAAAGAAACCGGCTTCCAAAAAGAAATCCTCTTCAAAGCAGGGTCAGAAGGACGCGCCCTTAGCACCCGGTGTTGGCCGGGAAGCAGTTGCTATCGGTCTGCTCGCCATCGGTGTATTGTTGCTGTTAGCGGTTTTTGGCGTCGGCGGCAGTCTTACTGACGGGTTAGTCTCAGCCTTGACATGGCTGCTGGGGATGGTCGCGGTTTTATTGCCGCTGCTATTGATATACACCGGCATACGGTTGTTTTTTGCCAAAGAACGGAACATGCATTTGATCCACTACTTAGGCATGGTGATATTGCTGGCATCATTGGCTGGATTGTTCACCGTCTTTGCGGCGGTCCCCGACTTTGCGAGCGCCCGGGCCGGTGGCGGCGGCGGCGTACTCGGGTATGGGATCGGGAAGAGTGCTGCCGCTCTACTGAGTCCGTTCGGAGCCGCGGTTCTCTTGGTCGCTACCAGTGCCATCGGCGGCGTATTAGCGGCCAATACGACGTTGCGTGAATTAATACAAAAGGTGAAAACACGGTTTTCTCGCTCAGAAGAACCCGCAACTGACACCGAACGATTCTCCAGTCAGCTGAGCCAGGTGGAGGAAGCCAAGGCGGGCAATATGCGCATTAATGCCAAGGTGCCGTTAACCAAATCGAACGCCTCCGATTCTGATTCGGCGTCAGACGAATCAAGCGGACCGGAAGTACTCACGGCCAGCAACGATCCCGAATGGACCCTTCCTACTCTGGATTTATTAGAGGATAAGCAAGGTAAAGCCAGCGCCGGTAATCCGGAAGAGAAAGCGGAAAACATTCAACAAACCTTGGCCAGCTTTGGCGTGGAAGTCACGATGGATGAGGTCAACATCGGTCCGACCGTAACCCAGTACACCCTACGTCCGGCCAGTGGCGTAAAACTGAACAAGATCACGGAGCTGGAGCATAACCTGGCGCTCAACCTGGCTGCTCGGAGTCTCCGGGTGGAAGCGCCGATCCCGGGTAAAAGCGCTGTCGGTATCGAGGTTCCGAACGAAAAAACGGCCAGCGTGCGATTGCGGGAAATTTTACAGGTAGACGAATGGAAAAACGCCAAAACCCCGTTGAGTTTCGTACTTGGCCGGGGAGTAGCCGGCTCGGCCGAAATTGCTGATTTGACCAAAATGCCGCACACGCTGGTGGCCGGTGCTACCGGGTCCGGGAAGTCAGTTATGATCAACTCATTCCTGCTGAGTTTGTTGTATCGAAATTCACCGGCGGACTTGAAATTAATCCTGGTCGACCCCAAACAAGTAGAGCTCAGTCTTTACAGCGATATTCCGCACTTGCTCAGCCCGGTCATCAGTGAGCCGGAGAAGTGTATTTCGGCCTTGAAATGGGCGGTCGCGGAGATGGACCGCCGCTACAGCGTATTCGCGGAATTGGGTAAACGCAGTATCGACGAATATAACGCCGGGAACGCCGGTGAACACATGCCCTACATCGTGATCGTAATCGATGAAATGGCCGATCTAATGATGCTGGCATCCCATGATGTCGAGAGCCTGATCGTGCGGCTGGCCCAGAAAGCGCGCGCCACCGGTATTCATCTGGTGTTAGCCACTCAACGACCGAGTGTTAATGTCATCACCGGTCTGATTAAAGCCAACATTCCCGCCCGGATCAGTTTTAGCACGGTTAGCCAGGTTGACTCCCGGACCATTCTGGATCAAGCCGGTGCTGAAAAACTACTTGGTAACGGTGATATGCTGTTTTCTTCACCTGAATTCATCAAACCCCAGCGTATTCAGGGAGTCTATGTCAACGAAAAAGAGGTCCGTAGTGTCACGGATTACCTGCGTGAAGCGCAAGCGCCGGAATACAATGAAGACGTATTGAATCAACAGGTTAAAATTGGCGGCAATAACGCGGCAGGAGAAAGCACCGATGCCGAAGACGACCTGTTCATGGATGCGGCCAAACTTGTGATCGAGACCGGCAAAGCTTCGTCGTCGTTGATCCAACGCCGGTTGCGAGTAGGGTACTCCCGGGCAGCCCGTCTGCTGGATATGCTGGAGGAGCATGGTGTCGTTTCACCCCAGGACGGTTCCCGGCCGCGGGATGTTTTAGTACGGGACGTGAGTGAACTAACCGATGAAGAGACGTAACACCGAGACACTTGGTACGGTGTTGACCCGGAGACGGCACGAATCCGGCAGAAGCCGAGCTGATGCCGCCGGGGAAGCAGATGTCAGCACTCAATTCGCCGCGGATCTGGAAAAAGCGCGGTATGACAATTTATCCCGGGACGTATACACCTTGCATAGTGTACGACGCTATGCCCGTGTACTCGGTATGGAAGAAGCGACAGCCGAAAGCCGGTACGCTGAAGATCGGGGTTCGACGACCGAGATACCGTCATTTCACCGATCACGACACAAACTGGCGCCGGTGGTCACGAGTAGCATTCTCGTTCGAGGATTACTCGCGGTCGTGGCGCTGACCATCATAGGTTACATTGCCTACCAGGTGATAGCAGCGGCAGGGAAGCCGCCGCTCGAAGTCGTGTTTCCACGGGAGAACCAGGTTGTTTACACGACCGAGATCGAGTTGGTTGGACAGACGCAACCGGGTAATACCATAACCGTTGATGGCCGTCAGATTACCGTCGCGGATGACGGTAGTTTCCGGTATGTACTCGCGCTTCCAGAGGGGAGGCATAGTGTGAATGTCGTGGCTGAAAACGACTTGGGGAGAACATCACGGGTCACACGCCATTTCATCATTGAAGATGAGCCGGATTGATGATCTGTTCATCGCCTGATACGATACTGAAGCAATATCAATAACCTTTCTCCCCGCACCGTGCTCCGCACGAAGTGCGATGCGGCAACATTGTAGTATGCAACACGTAACATGGGTTAATTCGTATTGCCATGTTGCGCGACGAGCGTACGCGAGGAGTGTGTGGGGTGTAAGCCATGGAAAGGAGCGTGTATGGGTACATACGAAATAGCGGTGGTACTGCATCCGGATCTGGAAATCGATCTGGAAGCACCCATGTCCCGGGTCGAGGAAGTTTTGGCGAACGCCGGGGCGACGATTAAGAACCGTGATGAATGGGGCAAGCGAAAGTTGGCCTATCCGATCGCGGGGCAAACGTTCGGCCTTTATGTGTTTTATGTTGTCGAGATGGACGGTGACAATGTCGCCGATATACGACACGCGTTGCAGCTGAACGAGGAAGTCATCCGGCATTTGGTCGTTACGTATGAAGAGAGCGCGCAAGCCGGAGAAGACTCCGAGGATGCTGCCCAGGAAAAGACCAAGACTCCCAAGGAGAGCAGCGAAGTCCCCGACGCGGGTGAAACAACCACATAAAACCGACAACAGGTTTATTAAAATGTGCTACTATAAGAATGATCGGAATAGTATTTAAGCGGAACGGAGTGGAGTTTCATGGCACGGAGTTTTAACCAAGCGATCGTCGTTGGTAATTTGGCACGGGATCCGGAACTGCGCACGACCCAGAACGGGCGGTCGGTGACATCGTTCGCGGTCGCGACCAACCGGGTCTGGCAGGATCAAAACGGGGAAACCCAGGAACAAGCGGATTTCCATAACATTGTCGCGTGGGGGAAGTTGGCTGAACTGGCCGACCAATATTTGAGTAAAGGCCGCCGGGTTATGGTGATCGGTCGTTTGCAAACCCGCTCCTGGGAAGACCAGGACGGCAAGAAAAACTACCGTACCGAGATTGTGGCCAACGAATTGAACTTCATGGACGGCCCCAGTAGCGGGAATGGCGGCAACGACAACTCCTCCCAGGAAGAGTCCGATAGTTCCGGTAGCAGCCAGTCAAACAAACAGGATGACAGCGACGTCCAAATCGAAGATCTCGATGATGATGTCGACCTGAGCGAAGTGCCCTTCTAAGTAGCTTCGCTATATTTAGAAAATTCTAAACACGAAAGTATATGTCAGCAGAGTTTCAATCTTGGCATTATTTCGTATTTAGGTATTAGGATTCAGTATTTAACCTCAGAAAGGAGCTTGTATGAGCCAGCAAAAAAATACGCACAAAAAGCAGTTCGACTACAAAGACGTTAAGACACTGCAACGTTATACCAATATGTTCGGGCAGATCGAATCCCGGCGAAAAACCGGGTTGAGCGAAAAGCAACAACACCAGCTATCCCGTTCTATCAAACGCGCCCGCCACATCGGCCTGCTGCCGTTTACGAATGAATAAAATAAGAAGGCACTGAATTCGGATAATTTTTGAATAACAAATATTTGAAAATGTTTAAGTCATTAGCATTTTGATATTGTTTCGAATTCAGGAATTGGTATTTAGGGTTTACAGATATGGATATTACCGACCTTAAAAAAGGCACCATCATCCAAATTGGCGATACTCCGTACCGGATTGCGAAATACGACCATTCCAGCCCGGCGCGGGGCGGCGCTGTCGTGCGCACCAAGCTGCGTAATATGCGGGATGGTTCCATGCTGGATAAAACGTTCCGCAAAGGGGATAAGATCGAGTCGGCCGACATCGATCCGGTGGATACGCAATTTCTCTACAGTGACGGAGAACAGGCGTATTTCATGCGCCTGGACACCTATGACCAGATTGGCATTCCACGGGATGTGCTAGGCGATCAAATCGGTTTTTTGAAAGAAGGCATGGAGATCAAAGTCCTGTTCCATCAAGACCGGCCGATCAACGTAGAATTCCCGACCAAAATCGAACTGGAAGTAATATCGGCGGATCCCGGTGTCAAAGGCAACTCGGCTACCAACGTCATGAAACAGTGCCAGGTGGAGACCGGTATGAACATCTCGGTACCGATCTTTATCGAATCCGGTGATCGGATCAAGGTCGACACGCGCACTGGTGAGTACGTGGAACGAGTCTGATAAGCAGCAAGGAGCAGGTAGATGTACAAGAAGAAGGGAAGGGAGGGATTGCACCCGAATTTTCCGAATTTCAGCTTACAACTTCTATATTTTGTTAATGTATGAAACAACGTCTTGACCAGATATTAGTTGAACGAAACTTGGCCGAATCGCGCTCCAAAGCCGAAGCGTTGATCATGAGTGGTGTGGTCTGGGTGGATGGTGTGCGCCGGGATAAACCGGGATTTTATATCAAAGATACGACCGATGTGCAGATAGAATCTCCGCCGCAATATGTCTCCCGGGCCGGGGAAAAGCTGGCTTCTGCCAACCGGAAATTCGGCGTTAATTTTACGGACGCGGTCGTGCTGGACGTGGGCTCATCCACTGGCGGCTTTACCGACTATGCCTTGCAAAACGGTGCGGCCAGGGTGTACGCGGTTGACGTTGGCAAACACCAATTACATGAAAAGCTCCACGGGGACGAACGCGTTGTCGTGATGGAGCAAACCGACATCCGCGACCACACACCTGCCTTAAGGCAGGGCGGGCAATCCTTCGACGCCGCTCAGGACAGGCACGCAGCACGCAACACGCAACATGTCTCGAATACAGAACTCCAATTCGAGGCACCGGACATAGTCACGATCGACGTGTCATTTATTAGTTTACGGAATATCCTTCCCGCCGTAACAACATTGGTCAGCTCTGATGTTCACATCATTGCCATGTGCAAACCGCAGTTCGAAGCCGGCATCAAAGATGCCACCAAACACAAAGGCGTCATTAAGAACGACCGCCTCCGCCGCGACATCCTAAAACAGTTTGAAACCTGGCTGAAGCAAAACGGCTTTGTGGTGCAAGATAAAGCCGACTCTATTGTCAAAGGCGCAAAAGGTAATATGGAACGATTTTATCTGCTCAAGCTATCAAGCTAAGGCAAACAAAGCGAAGCCCAGTACCTCCACCAGTCGGCGGTTAGTGCTGCGAGGAACGTTGTGTCAAAAAGGAAATTAGTCGGTCAATTCATGAATTCGGCGATTAAAAGGGTTGTCATCCTGAATTTGTTTCAGAATCCATTATAAATGTAACAGGTTTCCAAATTTCAAATTTCTACTAATCCCTTTTAATACTTTCTACGTATTGAACCTGAACTCCACCACGTCACCATCCTGCATGAGGTACTGTTTGCCTTCGGTGCGGAGTAGGCCTTGGGAACGGGCGGTCGATTTGGATCCGGATTTAACCAAATCTTTCCAGTTGATGATCTCGGCCGCGATGAAGCCGCGCTGCATATCGGTATGGATGACACCGGCGGCTTCCGGAGCAGTGGCTCCAGCCGCAACCGTCCATGCCCTGACTTCCGTTTCACCGGCCGTGAAGAAGCTTTGCAAGCCCAATGCTTCGTACCCTGTGTGCACCAACTGTACTAATCCTGATTCCTGCTGGCCATACTCTTCCAGCAGTGTGCGGGCTTCCATCTCTTCCAGTTCGATCAACTCCGATTCCAGTTTGGCACATATGAACACATGCGAGTGATCGCCGGCCATGCCCGATAGCCGATCTTTCTCCTCCGTATCAGTGATGCCGCGTTCATCCACATTGAATACGTAGATAATCGGTTTAGCGGTCAACAACTGCCGCACAAGCAAGGCGGTTTCATGAGTAACTTTGGCTTTTTCAAGGTATTCGTTTAATGATTCTGCCTGAATAAAATTCGTGATCAATATTCCTTCGTTTAGCGCGTTTAACACGTTGTTGAGTAACGTCATGTCATTCTGCCATCCAGACTCAGTCCGGGCGGGTTTCTCTAATGCGCCCAGCCGTTTTTGCACGGTCGCGATGTCGGCCAGGATGAGTTCGGTCTCGATGGTCCGGATGTCCCGCTCCGGGTCGGGCGACTCATCGACGTGCTGTACGTCCGGGTCCTCAAAGGTGCGGATGACGTGGGCGATCGCCGATACCTCGCGGATGTTAGCCAGGAACTGGTTGCCCAGACCTTCGCCTTCGTGCGCTCCGGCGACCAGTCCGGCGATGTCGGTGAAGTGCACCGTGGCGGGTTCGATCGGACTACCGGGGTAGAGTATGCCTAATTGCTGGAGCCGATCATCCGGCACCGACACAATGCCGACATTGGGGTCGATGGTAGCGAACGGGTAATTGGCCGCCACCGCCTTGTTTTTGGTCAAAGCATTAAACAGTGTTGATTTACCGACATTGGGTAGTCCAACGATTCCTATGGATAGCGCCACACGACCTCCTTTTATCTCGACAATTAGGTGGATGCAGCAATAACGCTCGCATTGCATCATATCAGAGGGATTCGTCTGTATACAGCTTGCCGAAAACATGGGCGGGTGCTATCGTAATGAGTAACCATAACCATAGTTGCGTATGCAATCCAAATATTTTGATGTCACCCGAATAAAGAAACAATATAAAAAACTGTCACCCAATCAGCGATGGGCCGTAATAGGTGGTGGTGTCGTACTCTTGGCCGTAATGATTACAGGTGTCGGCCGTCTTTATATACAACATACTACCGAGCTCGAATCTCGCGTCAACGAGGAAGCAGAAAAGCTATTCAGGCAAGCTGATCAACACTTCAGCAATGAGCAATACCGGCAAGCAGCTACCGGTTTTGAAAATTACGCATCTGAAGTGGAAGGATACTCCCGTTTTCACGGTTTTACACGGGCAGCCGAGGCGTGGGAGCAGCATGAGTCGTACCACAGATCCATTGATGTATACAAAAAAGCGTTGGAAGTCGAAAGCACGACCCCTTCTGAGTATCCTTACGAACACGCCGAGGTGCACGCTGGGTTATCTCGCAGCCTTGAACAAACGGGTGCATTCGGTGAAGCCATTACGCATACTCAAAAGCGCCGTGAAGCCCTTGAGCAAGTAGCTTCGGATGGAGAGAACGAGGACAACCAAAGCGTACAACGCTCAATTGCTACTGCCAGTACGCGCATACGGTCGTTACGAGAGCGTGAAACGGCGGCACAATATCAGCAAGCCAAAACACACGTTGACCAAGCCGATGAATTACTTTCAAGCGAGGATACATCCCGACAAGACATGGAGAAGGCCATCGAGCAATACCAAAAAGCGATCA
>CAZAXT010000004.1:0-41599 GCA_964489295.1 uncultured Candidatus Saccharibacteria bacterium
GTGTCGGTTTCGTCCGAATTGATAGCGGACATCAATTCCTCACGTGCTGATTGTTTGCTGTCATCTTGAGGAGGTTGGATGACGGCTTCATCGCCCGAACCGGCTTGGCTGGACTGTGGCGGCTGGGACTGCCCATCGACTCGGGTATGGTCCGCACCGGGTTGTTCCTGGCCAGCACCTGCGGTCGAACCGGCGGTCGCGGCAGATTGATCAGGAATCTGATAGACGCTCGCATCAGGCGCCTGGGACGGGGACGGGGACGGTGCAGCGGATTGTTGTTGGTTTGGCGGGTCGGGTTGTTGCGAATAGGCGGAAGATTGCGGATTTTGGGTCTGGTTACCAGCTTGGTCCTCCGAAGACATATACGCTTCCGTGCCCGGCTGCTGGTTGCCCGGATGCTGGTTGCCCGCTGTTGCTCCGTCGCTAGCTTGTGAAGGTTGAGACGATTGCGGCGTGGAACCGGGTGTTCGGGATTGGTCCGCATCCGGTGTGTTAGGTGATTGGTTGGCTGTCATACTACCCTCCTGTGACATATTATACCCATTCTGCTGATATCCGCTCGGTCGGTTGGTCTGGACGTCACCGGATCGTACCCGATGTCGTTGCGGTGCTAATTGTTGCGGATCATCGTTTGATCCTTGATTACGATCCACTGAAGATCCCTGCGAACCCTGACCAACCGAGGCATTACCCTGAGCGGGCGCTTCTCCGCCTTGTTCTGTGCCCGAGGAAGACGGTCCACCAGCGGGACTTTGTGACGACGACTGTCCGCTTTGCCCGGTGTCACCACCCAGCGCGGAGCGACGCTTGGCCAGCCATTCATCCAAGAATGACGAGCCGCTACTCCCGCTTTTGCTAGCACCACTTTGTGCACCCTGTGAACTCTGTGTCTGCGCGGACTGGGACGCGCCCGTGGAAGCAGGTACCGATTCTTCTCCTTGTGAACTGGCTAAACTCTCGTACGGATTCGGTGGCGGTTTGGTCGAGAGTCGCTCAAATATTTCATCTTCGACTTCCTTCCGCGGCCGCCCGTACTTAGCATTGGACAACTGCTTCAACGCTTGGGCCAATTCCGGATTCCCTTCTTCCAACGGCGGTATGGTAGTCATGTTGAAGGGTTGGGTCGGCAAACCCTGGCTCATGAGTCGGACTGCCGCATGATAGTTGGGCAGGTTGACCAGATCCCGGTCATTGAAGGTCGGTGAGAATTGTTTCACCAAAAAGTCGGCGTCGTTCGGGCCCGTACGTAAACTGACAATGGTACCCACGTTCCCGAAGACGGCCTCACGGACTTCTTCGCTGAGCTGACTGATAAACTGGTTGGCCACGATCATGTTCAGATGGTACTTCCGGGCTTCGGAGAGAATAAAAGCGAACGACTCGGTTGAGAAATTTTGGAACTCATCGATGTAGAATGAGAAATCGATCCGGTCATCCTCGGCCTGGTTGGCCCGGCTCATAGCCGCCGCTTGGAATTTCATCACGAAAATCATACCTAGCAGCATGGAATTAAGTTCGCCGAGCCGCCCTTTGCTCAGATTGGCGATCAGAATCTTGCGGTTGTCCATGACATCGCGGAGATCGAAAGAGCTTTGGGATTGGCCGATGATGTTGCGCATCATCTGGTTACTTAAGAACGCACCGAATTTGGACACGAACCAACTGACCATTTCCCCGAAATCACTGGAGCGCTGCGCCTGGGGCATCTCTTTTTGCCAGAATTCCAGCACCGTCTTGTCTTCCACGTACTGGAGCTTTTCCTTGACGAATTGGGAGTCGCGGAACAGCTTACTAATATCGATAAAAGTACCGCCGTGCGGATCGGCCATAACGGTCAAAGCGGCGTTGCGGAACATATGATGATAGCGCGGCCCCACGATACCCTGCTGGTGCGGATCGTACAGCTTCTCCAGCATGTTGATGGCTTCCTGGATAAGGAAGTCTTTTTGGTCTTCGGTGTAGTATTCGAACAAATTGAGCCCCGGTGGATGCTCCATATCGCCGGGATCGAAATAAATCACATCCTCGCTGCGCTCCTTGGGTACCATGCCGAGTAGTTTTTCGGCCGCGTCGCCGTGCGGGTCAATGAAGGCGATACCTTTGCCGTCCCGCATGTCCTGGGTCATCATGTTTTCCAGCAAAACGGATTTGCCGGTACCGGTCTGACCCACGATGTAAACGTGGCGCCGACGGTCGTCATCACTGAGCCGGATTTGCTTTTTTACCCCGCGATAAACGTTGTAACCGATAAGCAGGCCGTCCTGGCTCAACTGGGAAGGACCTTCCACCTGCTTAGAGTACTGACGTTGCACTTGACTGGTCTGGGTGAATTGGGCGTCCGGAAAGTGGAAGATGGTCGAAAGTTCGGTGCTGTTTAATATCATCTGTCGCCGTTCCGGCGGGAAAAACCGGAAGATGAAGTCGGTCACGAATTGCTCCATGTTTTTGGCCGGCTTGAAAGTGAATCCGTTCAACCCTTGAGCGTCGAACATGGAAAATGATGAGACAATGTTATTTCCGATCACCTGGGCCCGACTGGCCGTACCCGACGAGGTGATAACACGTATCAGGACTTCGTAGCCGGTGTGTTTGGCTTTCTCTTCGATAGAATCAGCGGCCGTCTGCTCCAAATTACTCAGTTGTTTTGGTTTGCCACCGCCCTCATCGTCACCTTTCCCCTCGGGCGGCTTGAATGGCGCCTGCAGAATGTGTTTGACAGAAAACCCGGAACTGTCTTTGTCTTCACGCTTTTCCTTGGCTACGGATTCGGCGTTTTTCGTCCATTCCTCACGCGCCGGGCGGAGCAGGATCTGTATACCGGCTCCGTCTCCCTCCTCAAGAGAGGTTAAGGAGTTGAGAATCCCCTCCATAGTGTTGCGCTTGAGCTGATCAAAGGTCGCGATCGGGTAGGGGTAATCCTGTTTTAAGACCAACTCTCCACCGTAAGTGCCGCTGATTTTACCCGTCTGGCTGAAAATGTTGTGGTCTTCGACTTCTTCCAGGCTGGCGCCCGGATAGGCAGTCAGAATCGCTTGCTTGACCACCTCTACCATGGCGACCGGTACCGCCGCGTAAAACTGGATGATGCCGTCGACCGCGATCAGCTCGAAGGCGATATGGCGCTGTCCGAAAAATTTACTTTTGAACCCTTTGGTCGCCGTGCTGGCGATCAGATTATACAGGACTTCGGCTTGGGATATTCGTTCGTGTATAACTTCGCGGACATCCCGTGCGCCAACCTCAACGTCTTCGCTCGGCGGAGGCAGACTGATTAAAATCGGCACCATTTTGATGCCGCGTTCAATACTTTTAGCGTAGCGGAGACCCCGGCGATACAGGAGATAACCACCGGCTAGTACGACTCCCACAATAAATAGTAATACGGCGATGATGACTATCGTCTGCATCTCTCACAGTGCCTTCCCGTTCTAGCGTGCGGCTTTAATGTCTCTGCCATACCGCTTCTTGTGGTATTCGATTTGTAGTTTTTCGAATTCTGCTTCCTGGGCGTGAGGGTCATCTTTGGTGCTATCGATGATTTCCTTGGCTTTATTCACCCACGCTTTTTCGATCACATCGACATCATCGGCAACCGCCGGCATGGATGAAGCGGCAGCTGTGTTTTGAGCGGTATCGGTTTGTTGGGATGTATCCGCATCATCCTGATCGTCATCAGTTTGATCATCAGCCACGTGCGGCAATATGACCCGATCGTCCCGATCGACCGCTTCCATGGGGCGTTGTTGTTCTTGCTGAGCCGGTGCTTGTTCGGCCTGCGTTGGCTCACTCGGCGCTGCCTCTGGTTGTGCCAGATTCGTTTGGGGTAGTTGCTCACCTGTCTCTCCAGCAGTTTCCCCGAATTGGGACGGGTCATACTGCTCCGGAGTTTGGTTACCTTGCGCCATACTATACATTAGTATAACAAACCGTTGTGCATTCTCACACCACGTATGTCCGGAAATATCGGCAAAATGGCTCAGTATGAATATACCCTGCAGGCTTTATCACACGATTTGCATATCTTACGCGTTATTTTAGCTGAACCGAAAAGTCTCATATTCGACGACCATTTCCCGATCGTGCTTCAAAAACGGCGGATCATACACGGGCGTACATCCCGTTTATTCCGTAGTGGCACCGTGTTCGTGGGCTAATACATCCTGTATGTGCTTCATACGTTCCTCGATGTGCGCTTCGGTCAGTGTCGCTTCGTGGGCTTGCAATTCAAAATGAATGGTCACGGCTTTCCGTTCATCTTTGTAGTATTCGTCGCGGAAGCTCGCGATAGCGTTTTCGACGGTTTCCAGGCTGCACCGTATGTCCTGCCATCGGGTATGCGGTGGGACCAGTACGGTGAGGTCGCGATAACTACTCTGGTATTTGGGTAATGGACGAAATCGTGCCGACTGCCACAGCCGCAATATCGCTGTCACGTCCAACTCCGCGTACATGACCGTCTCCCGTGACTTCAGGGAATCCAGAATGTCCGGGTGCATTTCTCCGAACCATCCGAGCGATTCTTCCCCGTTCCGGAGCGTAGCTTGGCGGGCTGGATGTAGAAACGGATTCTCCTGCTCTCCTTTGATGTCGGCTTGGATCTGAGCATGAGCCAGCAATTGATCTATATGATGCTTCAGGCGTAATACCGTTTCGGCTTTGGCGGCAATACCAAGCTTAAGATGTTCCGTCGGCAATTCTTGCTCAGCTTCAGGAACGAAGACCCGGGCGATCTCGAAGACGCCGAACTCCTCCGCGTACGCCGTGTTATTCGTTACGGTGCGAACGAGCAACGGGAGCAACGTCGTACGGAGATACGCCTGCTCCTGGGAGCGCGGATTGGCTAATTTGAGATGCTTTTTATCCAGATTGAATGTTGTAATATCGTCTTCACTTATGAAAGGGTACGTCGTGACTTCGAATAACCCGAGTCCGTACAACAACCACCGGATTTCATTCAGGCGATACCAATATTCGTCCGGTGTTACATTATGGGGGTGCCACGTCGGCAGTGTGGATGGAATTTCATCCAGCCCGATTAATTTGACCAGTTCTTCGACCACGTCTTCCGTCATGGTCACATCCGGCCGCCACCACGGCACGGTGACCGTCACCATGTCACCCGGATCATCAAGGTAGCGTCGAGCTCCGAGATAACTATCATCCTCAGTGAATTCCGACAGATCGGTTTCGATAACCCCTTGTTCGTCACGTTCTACCCATTCGTTATCTTTCCGGGTGTATTGGGCGACAGTCACAACTTTCCCGTCTCCGATGTAGATGCCGTTATGGCCGACCCGCTTTTCTTCTTCCAGTTCGTGCTTGGTATGACTGCCATCCGACTCACGGGTATAGTAATGATCGGTACTGGAGCGCTCGATTTTACCCTCGTAAAACACCACATCACCCGCTTGCAATGCTTCCACCTCCACGGGTGTACCGTGTTCGAACTGCCCCAACGCCGTATGCCCGATATGCACGCCGACCAATGAGTATATATAGTCCACCAAATATGAGCAGTCGAACGCATCGGTGCCGTCAGTTTTATACGAAGCACCCCACTTGTACGGCTTTCCCAGATGCTCCCGGGTTTCGGCCACAATGTCGAACGGGCGGGCTTCGAACTCTAATGTACGCAGTTGATCAGCGATCACCTCCCGACTCAAGTCATCGACACCGCTGAGCACGGAAGTCCGGGACGTGGAAATACCGATGTGCTGGATCCATGGCCACGCATTTCGCTCAGTATTGTATGCAACGACTTCAGCCCGTGCGTACTCCTGGAAAAGCCGGATGGCGTATCGCAGCGCATGCCGGACCGCCTGCATGGGGATCCCGCGTTCGAACCGGGCACTGGCCTCAGTTCTCAGACCGTGGCGCTTGGCTGACGTGCGGACCAGCGCACTGTCAAAAGTGGCCGCCTCCAGAGCAATGGTTTCAGTTTGAGAGGTTATCTCGCTCTCCTGACCGCCGATAACTCCCGCCAGTGCCAGCGGTTTATCGTCATCGGCAATCACCAGGTCGCTACTGTTCAAATTTCGTTCCACGCCATCCAGTGTTGTCAGTGCTTCATCGGAGCGGGCGAACCGGATGTGTACCTTGTCCTTGATGGCTGCGTCATCAAAAGCATGGAGCGGTTGACCGGTGACAAGCATAGCGTAATTGGTGATATCCACCACAGTACTCATCGGCTTGATGCCATGGAACCGCAAGCGACGCTGCATCCACACCGGTGACTCACTGTCTATCTCTTCTCCCAGTTTCAATCGCACGAGGCCGTAGCATGAAACCGATTCCGGAACATGATTTTCGAACAAGTCCGCTACTCGCTCTCCTTGTGAATCCGGTTTTTGTTCGAGGTCAAAAATATGGGTTGCCTCAGTGTGGGCAGCCACTTCACGAGCTATGCCTATATAACCTTGGACATCCCATCGATTTGTTGGTGTATCTACATCAATTACGGTGTAACGGTCGTCATATATAGCATGAAGCGGAGTGCCGGGTTCGACTTCCGGCCCCAAGTCCAGAATGCCTTCATGGGACTCGCCGAGCCCGAGTTCCCGCTCGCTGCACAGCATACCCTGGGACGTTTGGCCGCGGATTTCCGTTTCCTGGATTTCGGTCCCATCAGGCAATAACGCGCCGACACGCGCTAAAACGACTCGCTGCCCCTCGTACAGGTTGGGCGCACCGCAGACAATTTCGTATTGTTCGTCATCCACTTCGACCGTTGCCAGCCGAAGCTTATCGGCATCGGGGTGCGCTGCGACTTTTTTGACCGTCGCGGCTATGATGGCGTCATCGAACTCAGGCGGGCGGATGGTATCTTCTACCTCCAGCCCGGCTTTTTCCAGCGCCGTTTCTATCTGGGCGACGCTCAACTGCTCGGATAAAAACTCGTTCAACCACTCGACGACTACTTTCATGATTTAAATCCTAAATTATTATAAATTCGAAACTCTAAACAATTCCCAAATCCTAAATCATAAACATTACAGTTCCGAACATTGGCATTTTGATGTTGTTTCGTATTTTGCGCTTCGTATTTAATATTTGCCATTAAAACTGCTCCAGGAATTTTAGGTTGGGTCGCCACAACTCACGTAAATCGGGGACCTGGTATTTGACCGCCGCTAGCCGCTCCAGGCCGAATCCGAAGGCGAAACCACTGTAGACTGCCGGATCAATGCCGACATTCCGCAAAACCTGGGGATGCACCATACCGGAACCGCCCAATTCTACCCAACCACTGCCTTTGCAGACTTTGCAGCTTACGCGGGTATCGTCATCGCACATCATGCAGCTGGCGTCGACCTCGGCCGAGGGTTCCGTATACGGAAAATAATCGGGGCGCAACCGAAGCTGCGTGTCTTCACCGAATACGCCTTTGAGCATAAATTCCAGTGTGCCTTTGAGATCGCTCAGACGGATATTTTCATCCACCACCAGACCCTCGACCTGGCGAAAGCTCCATAAGTGCGTCGCGTCCTCATCTTCATTGCGATAGACTTTGCCGGGCGAAATTATACGAACGGGGGGCTTGTTTTGCTCCATATAGCGAATTTGGACTGCCGATGTCTGGGTTCTCGGAATAGTACCATCTTCCAGATAAAACGTATCCTGTGTATCCCGAGCAGGATGTTCAGGTGGTTGATTGAGCGCTTCAAAGTTATACCAGTCGGTCTCGACTTCGGGACCTTCTACTACCTCGAATCCGATCTGTTGAAACAGCCGGATCACGTCGTATTGCAACGTCTCCACCGGGTGCAGCCGACCCCGATCCGGACCGAGGCCGGGGCGGGTCAAGTCCACGTATTGCTGCGTCTGGGTTTCGAGTCGCTCCGCACGTACATGTTCGCGTCGTTTCTCCAGTGCATCTTCCAGCTGCTTCTTGTAGCGATTTAGAGTTTTACCCTGCTCGCTCCGTTTCTCTTCAGGTAATTCACTGATACCTCGCAGCGCCCGGGTCAACTCCCCTTTACGGCCCAGATATGCCACCCGGATCTCTTCCAGTTCTTCCTCGGTCTGAGCCGCCTCGATCTTTTTGACCGCATTGGTTACATCACGTTGCTTCATTATGCTCGCATCCGCCGCATATAAAAATCTATTACCACCACTAAGACAGTTATGAGAATGATATCCGTAATCGTCAGTTGACGCAAACTGTTTAAGGCCAGCAACGCCACCGCCCAGACGGCGATCAGAAAACCGCGTGGTAGAGCACGCATGAACCCGCGGGAGCTATAATCTTTTCGTCTACGATATATGAGGTACGTCGTTGCTATGGTAACCACCACGAGTAATAACGCGAACCAGATCGTGATGCCGAACGGCCCCAGATCATTCGGGCTGGTGAAAAACACGGATGCGACCAAACCGACAGCGATAAGCACGCTTCCAAGCTGCAAACCACGAATGAGTTTTGTAGACATAGGGGTAGTATAACAGAGCGCGCGACACGCAGAGGAATGTATAAACAGTTAAGATAAATGTGAATTTATCCGTTAAGCTTCACCTGCAGCCTATCTGATGGGTCGAGAGTATGGCAAAACACGTTCGCGGAAATCGGGTGCACCTTTAACATTGCTTAAATACGGAGTCTGTTTGTGGACATTTAAAGAATACAGCCTTCAGTTACGGTATTGTGCTCGAATTATTTCAAGCTGCGAGATGGCTAATATACGTAGTGCCAACCGGATAACGAAAAAACCGGACATATGTATGCCCGGACAGTGCTGTTATCTTAAGATTATGTTGTGTGCTCGTTCAAAAAATGAGAAGAACGAGGCGGCAAATCCGCTACCTAATATAATTTATGAGCGCTTGCCGCCCCGTCTGTACTCCAGACTGGCGACAATCGCAACATATATTGTTACATAAGCCACCTGGAGTCGCCCTCCAGCAAGCTGATGCCGCGGGGGCGTCGACAGCCGCCCTACCTATTTGGGTAAGGCCAGTATGGACATAATTCTCGGGTGTCCATGCCGGCCCTACCACAGTAGACGGCCATCCAAAAAGGAGGTTCATCCATCCGCTTTCACAGATAGATGTGGTGTGAAGGAGCAGCTTTTAATAGTTTTGTTTTGTGTGATGTGTTGGTTTTGTTCCTGAATGTTTTCAGGCGCTATTAAAAGCTTACCCTTAAGTTAGCATGAGTGGTTCGCCGTGTCAATGGATTTCCACATGAACTTTTGTAGTAATTTTTTCTATAGTACAGGTGATGTTACTGGAATTTGGAATGTGATTTAAAAAATTACTTTTCCCGTAATCCGATTGCTTGTTGCACGGTGTGTAATTGGTGGTCGGCAACGTTTTGCATTTGCTCTTCACTGGTAGCGAGCTTGTCTTCGATGGCAGCATCGTCGAGTTCGCCTAAGCGGGACTGGAAATCCTGCAGGAATTCGGCTACATTGTCGGCCACCGCTTCTTTGAGCGGGCCGTACTGGGTTTGGCCGATGAATTGTTCCGTATCGCCGTCAAGTAACTCAAGAATATCCAGGAGATTGCTGACTCCCGGTTGATTTTCGTAGTCACGTTGAGCCGGCACTTCATTTTCGCTATCCGTAGTGGCGTTTTTAATCTTCCTGTGTGCATCGTCAGGTGGGTCGTTCAAGAACAGGACGCCTTTTCCGGTTTCGTCACTCTTGCTCATCTTTTTGGTCGGATCTACCAGGTCGCGGATGCGTAGTCCCTGATCCTTGCCGAAGAATTGGTGCTGCTCCTTGACTGGCTTGGGGAGCATAAACAATTCGCCGAAGCGGCTGTTGATGCGACCGGCGATATCACGAGTAAATTCCAAATGTTGCGTCTGATCATCGCCCACGGGTACGTACTCAGCGCCGTACAAGAGGATATCGGCTGCCATAAGGATTGGATAGCTAAAAAGCCCAACCGAAACTCTGGATTTAATTTCACTAATAACCTCACTTTGCTTCTCTTCCATCTCATCCGTGTCGTGCAGTTCACCTTGTAATTGTTCGTTATAATATTCCGAATTCTCTTTATACAGCTTTTTTGACCTGTCTTTATACTGAGTCATTCGTTCCATCTCGCCTACGCCTGTGAAGCAGCTCAAAATCCACGTCAGCTCACTGTGCGCCGGGATAAAGCTCTGGCGGTACACATAAATGTCCTGGCTGTCCAGCGGAAGTCCGGCCGCCACATTCATCTTCACAGTGTTCAGCGTCTGCTCATACAGTCGTGAATGATCGATGGGCGTCGTGAAACTATGCAGGTCCGGAATGAACAAATTGACCTGATACTCGCCGGCATGCCGTTTGGCCATATCCGCCATCGGCAACATGGCACCCAGATAGTTGCCAAGGTGCAGGTCGTTGTTAGATCGAAGACCGGTTAATATAACTGGCTTACTCATCATCACCTTTCCGCGGTTTATCAATGGTGGCCGGGTCCACTGCCCGCTCGGTATCGGCGATGCGGACCACGTCCTTGTCTATTTTACCAAGTTCTTTGTGAGCGGTGTTGAAATGATTAACCGTTGTTCCCAGCGAATTGCCCAGCTTTTGCATATATTCCTCGTGGGTCGCGATGTGCCGGTGCAGCTCGGTCACGCGCTTCTGGATCTCCCGGACATTCTCTTCTATCTCCAGGCTGCGCAACCCCTGGATGACCGTTTGTAGATAGGCCATGAAGGACGTCGGCGAGACGATGATAACCCGTTTTTCCTGAAAGGCATACTCGATCAAATCCCGAGCGGTGGTGTTGCTGTTGCCGACGTTGTTGATCAACAGATCATAGTAAACGCCTTCCGAGGGGATGAACATGAAGGCGAAATCCATAGTGCCCAGATTCGGCTGGATATACTTGGCCGTTTCATCGATGCGGTTTTTCAGGTCGGCCTTGAACTCTTTTTGTATGCGATCGCGTTTGTCATCATCGTGCTCCTGTACCAGGCGATTATAGTTTTCCAGGCTGAATTTGGAGTCGATAGGCAGCGTTTTTCCTTGATCAAGGAAAATAGCCGCGTCCGGGATAAGCTTGTTGCCCTTTTCATCCTCGCCCAATGTATATTGTAGCCGGAATCGTTCCGGCGGCAGCACGTTCTTAAGTACCGTTTCCAGATAGTATTCACCCAGCACGCCCCGCTGTTTGGGGTTCTGGAGGATGTCCTGGAGACTCTGGAGTTGGTCGGTGACGCTGACGACCTGCTTATTGGTTTCATCCAGTTTGCCAAGCCGTTCGCGCACGTCGCCGATCACGTTCTGGGCATCTTTCATCTGTTTGTGAATGGTATCCTGTAGCGAGGTCTGGTTGGATTGCAGTCGTTCATCCAGCCGGGTTTGCAATTGGCTCATTTGTTCCTGCAGCAGATGCAGGCTTTCACTATCAGATCCTGACTGCTGTTTGCGGAATATTGCCGTTGCTATAACACCGGTTATCACTCCTGCTGCGAGCAATAGTACGTATTCGATCGGCACCTACGCACTCCTGTTTTTACTACACACAGCGTAGCACACCCCATCCGTTCGCGCCTACGGTTTATACGTGACGCGGCACTACCGCATACATTACTGTATTATTTTCTAGCCTGGAAAGTATATTTCACTAAAACTCTGGGGATCACCCATGGCCATCCATCGTGAACGTGTTGCAAAGACGGTACTTGAAATGAAACGAGTATGGAGGCGATACATAAGCCCCATCATGCTTTTTGGGGTGCAGTTTTCTGCTTGGGTTTTTGTTTTCGTTGCCGTATGATTTCGGCGCCGCCGGCTTGAGCTGCGTTCACCCCGGCGCCAGCAAACAGCACGTTTTCATAGGCAGGGAATACGACACCGGCTCCGCCCAGTGCCGCGGCACCGAGTAAACTGACATTTCGGAACCACTTGAGCCGTTCGGGATCTAATAATCCTTGTTTTTCCACCCTATCCGTTGCCATATCCTCATTATAGCACTGTTTGTACTCCGTTTCGGCGGAGCTACCCGTTAAGAGGTAATCCAGCAAACCACGCCCTTCCAAACCAAGTCGTAACCACGGATAAATCATATTTAAATATGATTTCCGTCGGAGTTATACGCTACTGTAATGGTATTGTTTTAGACGTATTGCCAGGTGCTCAGAGCGCAGCTATATTTTGAACGCGCTTACTCGGATTGCGCGTCAGTGGTTTCAGTATTCGCAGCCTCCAGGTCCAGATCCCCAGCATCCAGCGTCACGCTGTTGCCCGGTTGTAAATCGCCGCTCAAAAGCAGCTTGGATACCACGTTTTCCACCGTACGTTGCATAACTCGGCGCATCGGCCGTGCACCGAGTCGCGGATCGTATCCTGCGTCCACGATGGCTTGGGTGGCCGCATCGGTCAAAGCAACGGAAACCTGCCGATCGGCCAGGTTCTGGTTGACGTCACGTAAGAGTAATTCCACGACCTGTAAGAGCTCATTCTTCCCGAGCGGCCGGAATAGCACAGTTTCGTCGAACCGGTTGATCAGCTCGGGCTTGAATTGTTGATCACTGATAAGCTGGTCGATAAACTCCTGGCTGAAATCTTTCAGATCATAACCTTCCTCTATAAAGGAACGAATAGTGTCAGCGCCAGCATTGGACGTAGTGATGACGATAGCATCACGGAACGACACTGCCCTGCCGTTGGTATCCGTTAACTGCCCTTCGTCCAGCATTTGTAGCAATAAATTCAACACTTCATCTGATGCTTTCTCGATCTCATCCAGCAATACCACACTGAAGGGTTGCATACGCATAGCAGTCAGGAATGTACCGCTGTCACCTGCTGGTGCCAGTAATCGCTGGGTGCTCTCGGGTTGGTTGTATTCGGTCATGTCCACTCGAACCATATGATCCTCGCCACCGAAATACAGGGCCGCCAGCGACTTGCTGAGCTCAGTTTTGCCTACACCCGTCGGCCCCAGGAAGAGAAAACTTCCGACCGGCCGGTTCTGATCCCGTACGCCCGCTCGTGCCCGCCGTAGGGCGTCGGATACGACCCCTACGGCGTATGACTGGTTGACCATCCGCTGATGTAAATGATCTTCCAGATTCAGCAATACGTCCTGTTCAGCATCCGTTGTCCCGGATACTTTGGTGCCGGTCATCGATTCGACCGCCTGCTGCACCGACGCAGGTAACACCCAGCCGGATACCGCGTTCGGAGCCGCGCTTTTGAGCAATGTGATGCCTTTGCCCGGAAACGCCTGGTCGGGCATATACCGATCCGCCAACCGATACGTTTCCCGGATGGCCTGATAACGTATATGCACTTCTTTCTCGGTCTCCACTGCCAGTGATTGGTCCTGGAGTACGTATTCCGTCATCTGCTGATCTGGTTCGGTGATTTGTATCTGTTGTATATAAGCCGCGATGTCCGGAGCGGTACTGGCGAGTTGCTGCCAGTCCTCGGGTCGCAACGCAAGTACGATGCGCGCGGCATTATTGGAGACCACCTGAGCGAGGATGTTGGTCATGTCGGTCGCTCCGGATTGCTCGGTCAGAAAACTGCGGGCGTCATCGAAGAACAGGATGATATTTCCTGCCTGGCGCGATTCGGCGATGATCCGCAACAGGAGTGACTCCAGGTTGCCGCTACGGTTGGCTTCGGACACGATAGCGGTTGAATCAAGGGAGAACACTTTATAGTACTGTAGCGTGTGATTGGCGGGATCCAGTAACCGTTCGGCCAGCGCATAAACCAGTGAGGTTTTGCCGGCTCCGGTTTTTCCTATCAGTGCGATCGAGTTTTGGGTTTTCTGCGCCAGCGTATGCAACATCTGATCCAGGCTGCTGGAGTGTGTCTGCAGGTACATATGCTGGTACACGCCGTGTTCGACATCGGTGCTGATATCGTGGCCGAATCGATTCAAAAGTGGCGTGTACCCAGCTGCCCAATCCCGGGCAAACCCACCGAATGATCGATTTTGTTGTAATTTATGTAATATTTTATCTGTTCTAAATTGCCAATGCAGAACATGAACGACATCTTCGGCTTGTAGCTTCTGCTCTTGCAGCCATTGTTCACTGTCGTCGCGATTGAGTATGAGCGCCGTTGCCATGGCGCCGTCCGTAATCGAACTCGCACCAACGTACTGGCTCAACCGACGGGCGTGCTCCCATGCCGGATGCATATCCTCCGATGAGTCGCTCACTCTAGCAGTTACTTCCTGTGGATCCAACCCTAGGCGGTTCAATATGAATCCAGTGGGCCACGTGCCAAGTAGTTCGATCCATAACTGCCGGGGGGTGTTGCTATCCGAGGCGCACCGTAAAAGCATGAAGTCGGCTTGGGCATTCGGATCGATCGCATCAGTATTGATCCCAGCGGTCGGCGGTACATCCCGCAGGTACAAGCGCCACCATAGAAAAAGTTGAACTAGCAATATCAGGATAGCTCCGGCAAGGTATATGATACTGACCGGCCAATTCAAAAGCATTGACGTGGCCAAAACCACTGCACCGACCAGAAAAACCACACGCCATATCCATACGTGCCAGCCTTCGAGCCAGTGACGGTAGCGGGCAGACCGGACCCTGAACGCGTTCGGCTGTATCGCTTTTATATCCATATCCGCACCACCGCCATTATGAAACCGCCGACCACCGCTACGGGGGCAAACGGCCACAGCAGCAACAGCACGCCTCCCGTTATGGCCGTTGCGGTCAAGAATACGATCGCCACACCCAGTACGATAATCCGTATAAACGCACCCAGGAACCGCGAAACCTGGTTCCCCACCCACCATTGCAGCCGCACTGGTAATGGCGTATTTGGGCCCGCCACGTTAACGGTCTGTTTCCATGGAGCGAATAGAGTGCGCACCAGAACCGGTACGGAAAAATTATGCAGCGTAGCGTGCAACAGACGGAGTAACGCCCGTGCTGCGGCCTGCCACCCGTACCGGTACCACCACTGCCACAAGGTGAGAATTATCATAGGTGCATTTTAGCACAGAAATCAGGGTGCAGCGTGTAAAGCCCGGGATACATGCAATACGATAAGATGCGACGATTCACCAGGCCATACGGTCTCGTTTCTTTGGGTTCGGGTTTTGCACGTTTTTTCCGTTTTTCTTCTTTCTCCACACTTCCTACTTTTTATCTCCTCATAAATGGCATACCCGGTGCTTCTAAAATTCCTTTACTCGCCTTGGGCCCGGTTCGTGTAGCTCAACCATTGAGTACATTTTGTATTTGGCGGGCGAGTTTTTCGAATTGCCACCACTGTCCGCCATAGGAGTAAATGGCTAATACGTAGTCACGCCCATTACCTTCTACGATAGCGACGTCATGCAAATACCCCTGGAAGAATCCGATTTTATTAGCCACTGTACCCGACGATCCGGCTGGTATACCGCTCCGATAAATCTGCTGCTGTAAATGGCCGAGCAACCGCCCTGTATGGTGTTCATTCAGCAACTCTCCCCTTCGCAGCCGCTGCATAAATGCCGTCGCATCTGAGGGGGTTGTGTGTTTATTGACCCGGCCGGATCGTTGATTATTCAGTGTAGTTTGCTGAAATCCGGCATCATTGAGCAGTTTATCTACCCGCTCCCAGCCTATTGCATTGCCGAGCGCCGTTGCGCAGGGATTCGTCGAGTACAGGATCATCTTCTTCAGACAGTACCCGACATTACCTGCTCCCGTTTCCTGATTCATGCTCAGGTTATCGTTCTCGATCTCGGTGTAGGCCGTGTACGCCAGATACATTTTATAGGTACTGGCGGTCACGAATCGTTTATTACCGTTGTGCGAAGCCTGTATATTGCCATCCATGGTGCGGACGACCAACCCGTAATTCCCACTGTGCGAAGCCGCGAAGTTAGCAAGAAGCGCTTCAATGCCCTGGTTGCTTCTGCTGTAGGATACGTCGCGCTCGAGGGGCGGTTCCACGGTGTTAATCACGAGTGCTACTTCGGCCGTTCCATTCTCCGACAATAGCGCCGATCGTATACTTTTCATACTGGCGCTTACGTCGAGCTCGCGTCCTTTTTCACCGGGGGTTTCGTTTTCTACGGTGCCATCCCGGACAACTTGCTCTCTTGGAACCGGTTGTTCATCGATGTTTTTAGCCAATTCCTGTAAATGCGCAGTGATTTCCCGTTCGTTTACTCCCGGGGACGGCATTCCTTCCCCGTTCTTTTCAATCGCCAGCCAACTGGCCACCTCCCGATCCTCTACCGTGTATGTCGTATCATTATGAGTAAGGCGGACATCAGTCGCCATAAGCCGCCGCATTTCCCGGGCAACGTGATCGATCTGACCCGCCGTAATATCAGGAGGCTGTGTTTCTACGGGTACCGACACGGTGTCATCCAGCTCAGCAGCGTTATCACGCAACCGACGCTTCAGAATACCGGTGTTGATCTGCCGGGATGATTGTCCCGGTTTGACTTTGGCCTCTCGGCCGTCCAGCACGACCTGGGCGTCGAGCGATTCGCGTTCATATTCGGCAAAAGTATTCTCCAGAAACGAATTGAACCGTTTTTCGTCAAGCTCTACGACCAGATCGTAGTCTTGAACATTCCAGAAGTTCCACGCACTCTCTATACCGCGCCTCCGACTCTGCTGTTGGTCACGGATACGGCTGTACGATTCAGGCATATCGAAGGTTATCCCCGTTTCTGCGTATGTAGCGGTTGTGGTGTAGGAGTCTATCCGGAATTTCACGCTGCGACCGGCCAGTTCATTTTTTTCAAAAGCGCCGGCCGCTTCCTCTGACGTCATTCCCCCGATATACTCCCCGCCCATCCACGTACCCGGTGTCAACCGCTGTTGAGGATACACATGGGCAGCCGTGTACCCGACCACCCAGACGCCGAACGTTACCATAAGCGTCAACGCTGCTCCCGCAGTCCACATCCAGCGGTGGTGTATATACTTATGGGAAGCTACGCGGAAAACAAGCGTATGCATGATAGACGTTTTTTGATGTTTTATTTATTTTTATATAGTGACTATGCGCACATCATACCAGATGCAGGTATCCCAGTATACGTGCATTTATCTTTTGAGCGGCACGAAGGCGAAGCCGGGATACTCATGAAACTCGACATCACCGTCCGCTGATTTGTCTACTTGCATGATGGCATGTTTGACCGCGATGATCATCCGACCGCCATTGGCCAGTTGATCCACCAGCTCATCCGGCAGTTCTTCCCCCGCGGCCGAGACGAGGATCCGGTCGAATGGCGCTTTATCCGGTAACCCGAACATATCACCCGCCTCAAGAATTTCGGCATTGTCAAAGTCATACGCGGCCAGATTGTTTTGGCCGAATTCTACCAAATCTGGTATCCGTTCTACGCCGTACACGCTACCGGACTCGCCGACCACGTGTGCCAGCAGAGCAGTCGTCCATCCCGACCCGGAACCGACATCCAACACCGTATTTCCCTTGTGTGGTTGTAATTTTTCCAACATAAACACCACGGTGGAAGGTTGTGAATTGGTTTGCCCATAGCCGATCGGGAGCGGCTGGTCTTGATACGCAGAGGAAAGCTGGTCTCCGGTAAGAAAATCAGCTCTATCTATCGACTGGAACGCGTATATAAGCGCTTCCGTCTGGAGTGCGTCACTGGATTGCAACCTTTCAACGAGTCGTTCCATGCCTCTTATACCATTATAAAACACGAAGGCGTTTTTGATATAATGAAAGAAAGAGGAGGCGTGTATGCCATACGATGACCAAAGCGAGTTGCCAGAGAGTGTACGGAATGTATTACCACCCCATGCACAGGATATTTACAAAGAAGCGCACAATAACGCCTTGCAGCAGTATCAAAACCCGGAAGAACGTCGCGACGGAAAGAAGGACGATCCCGAAGAAGTGGCGCACAAAGTCGCGTGGGATGCCGTGAAGTCGCAGTATGAAAAAGGCGATGATGGCAACTGGCACCCGAAAGATAAATCGTAAGTTTATTTCCCTGATACCTCTATCGGTTGGCCGTTCTCGACATCCAGAAATTTAATACCATAATCTTGTAGAAATTGCTGTGCTTTGTCATACAAAGCGACCCGTGCTTCATTGCGCCAGTGCCAGTCGTGTATTGGGATAATCATTTGCGGTTGTAATTTGATCGCCGTATCAAGCGCTTCTTTCAGAGAACCCCATGGCGCTTGCATCGGTAATGCCAGTACTGGAGCTGTATCGACAATTTGCAGTGAATCACCCGGGTGTGTCAGTCGATCGAACACTGTGATACTCCAGTTGTCAGGAACCGACGTTCGCCACGGTAACGACTGATGAACGGCCTGCTCATACGTGACATTTTCTACCAACTCAGTGGTCGCGGTCACGCCTTCGGCTTCCAATGCGTCCACCACTTCCCGGTTAGAGATGATCGGCACCTCCGGGAATCGTTCCCGTGTCCGCCGGAGCAATGGAACGCTGCAGTGATCGAAATGCCCGTGTGTGATCAACACCGCATCCAACTCCGGTAGACTATCTAGGTCCAGCATGCTCGGTTCCGCCGCGTAATCACCCGGGTCAAACAGTACTGCGTGATCGTCCGTTTCTACCAGAAGACAGGAATGGATATACTTGGTAATTCTCATTAATAATTATCCTCTTAACTGATTGACTGGACTATATCCGAACAAAACGGACGTGGTCGGGGATGCCGGATTTGAACCGGCGACCTCATCGTCCCGAACGATGCGCGCTACCTGGCTGCGCCAATCCCCGCTCGTTGCAAGTATATAGTATAGAGTATATAGAGAAAACAATCCTCAAGTAACTCAATTTGCTTGTATTAAGTGCTCGATATCGCATTGAAAATACCTCTATTGTTTTACTGCAGGAGTAAACCACCCGGTACTCGTAATTTTTGTATACAAACAAATTAATAATTATTGTTGTTAAAATATTAACACTACCCTAAAAATGGTAGTTTTCTTCGTCGTGTGGTGTTGCGTTTTTGTCCATGGTTGCGCTGTTCATGTTTTCGAAGGAAGCGCGGCCATTCGTCCCGGACCCACGTCTGCTGCCGATCATATAGTTCGCCCAGGCCGCGGTGTTCAAATTCCTTCCGAACGACGCCGCCCGCGTGCGGATGAGTGTGTTGCTGCTCGATTCCGGAATGAAACCCATGGGCATAATGGCACATTTCATGGACGATAACCGAACGAACGATGTCGGCTGGCACTTCAGGATGCATGAACCATCCACTTATCCTGATAAGTGTTTGTTCCGGATTCTTGGGATCAAAACGGATTGACCCTAACCGTGTCCGTGCCCGACGTCCGAACTCAATCCGCACCGGGTTGTATTCGGACACATCAAAGAAATAGCGTTGCCAGACTTCCCGTAGTTGTCGTTCCAGCCATATATTATTACGCATACACTCAGGATACCCTACATGACCTGCCATGACAGAGTATAGATGCATTATAAAACAGTGAGGCATTACAGCTTAAGATCAAGCAACTTCTACATAACCATCGATAGCACGATGACCACTACGCGAATCGCATACTCAATACTTTATACTTATCTACATTTGTTGCCGTGGTTCGATGCTAAGTATACTCCAATATACATCCATGCATCGGATAAATTGTTGTAAAAAGTAGAGTTTTTCAGCAGCTTTTTCTGCTGACAGGTCCACCACGCGGACCGTCTCGTACCAGTCATGAAACAATCCGGCCAGTTCCCGGCCGTAAAACGTCAGGTGATGAACTTCGTAACTTCGCTCAATTTCCTCCAGTACATCGGGGAGACGGCTTAACCGCTTGACCATGGCGTGTTCGATCTCGTTCAGCTCGGTCATGGAATCACCCGGTTCGATTCCCCGCTCCGCTGCCTCGCGCTGGATCGACTTGGCACGAACGTAAGCGTACATGACATACCAGAACGGGTTTTTCTGCGATTCTTTCCTGGCCAGATCAAGGTCAAAATCCATATGGGTATCGCTGCTGCGCATAAGTATGAACCACCGCGCCACATCAGGCCCGACTTCATCAATTAGCTCCCCGACCGTTACGATCTGACCCAAACGTTTACTCATCTTGACTTCCTGTCCGTTTTGCATCAGCCGCATCTGTTGGTGCCCCACCATGCTCAGTTCTTTATCGGGAAATAGCAATGAAATAGCAGCCTTTACTGATGGAAACTGGGCTACGTGATCGGGACCCAGTTCCTTGATGGCCGTATCAAATTTCCGCTCCCTGAAAATATTGACATGGTAGGCCACATCGGGCGCGAAATACGTCGGCTGACCGTCACTTTTGATAAATACCCGCTCCCTACGCGGGTCCCCGCCTTGGCTCGTATCGAGCCACAGGGCACCGTCACGCTCGAATAGTAACTCCTTGTCTTTCAATAGTTGTTTCGTGTGCTCGAACGTGTCATTTTCCAGGAGGGATGTCTCATTAAACCAGACATCGAATGCGATACCCATCTTCTGGATGTCCGGTTGGATATAATCCTCAAACACTGCCTTCGTCAACAGTTTCTTCAACGTTTCGTCATCTTCGGTTTCCAATTGTTCTCTGAACTGGCCGGCCAATTCCGTGATGTATTCCCCGCCGTACTGCCGCTCTTCAGCGGTCGTCAGCCCCGCTTCAACTTTGACCGACTCCAGCAGTTTGTCTATCTGAGCACCGCCGTCATTAAAATAATATTCACGCGTGATCGTGTGCCCTTGGTGTTGGAGCACATTGCTAATGACATCGCCGATGAATCCACCCCTGGCATTACCGATATGTAGTGGTCCGGTTGGATTAGCCGATATAAATTCGACCTGAACAGCATGGTCATTGCCGGACTTGGGCAAGTTCAAATTAGCCAAAGAATCAACCGTATCAAGCCAAAAGGTCTCGGTCAGAGTAATATTGAGAAACCCCGGACCGGCCGCTTCCGCCGTTTCCACCGATTCGTTGTGCTGCAAGGTCTCAGCTAATTCCCCGGCGATCTCCCGTGGCTGGCGTCCCAGTTCATCTTTGAGCTGCATGGCCACGTTGGTCGCGAAATCCCCGAACTCGGACTCAGCCGGGGTGACTTCCGGTGTACAGTCAACGCTAAGTACGTGACTGCACGCTTCGGCGATCAAGCCGGCTACATATTGTAGCGGTGTTTCTGAAGATCGATTATTCGTTTGTGACATTGATGCTCATTATACCTTACGGAGCGTTGAAGGTCAGTACAGAGTATGGGGTACGAGTATACGGAATAGCCGCAACGCATACTCCGGCAATATTATATTCGTCTACCGACAGACAGAGCGTTTGCAAAAAGAGGACGGAAACAGGATGAGACCGGTATATTGGTTTCCGTTGGCCTTCAAAACAGAGCATAGCGGCATAACGGAAAGGTATGCAGACACATCGAACACTGCTCTCCACGACTTACTTCTTTTGTGTACTCGATACTCTAAACTTGATACGCAATACTTAATACTTCCTCTTCCCACCTCCGTACTCTATGACCCGCGCTCTATTTCCGATATCCTAAAGACTATGAAGACCATAGCCCGCAACAAACGAGCCACGTTCGACTTCGACATCGGATACACGCTAACAGCCGGTTTGGTGTTAACCGGTAGCGAAGTCAAAAGCATCAAACAGGGGCATATCAGCCTCAAGGGGAGTTATGTGCGTTTCATGGACGGCGAACCGGTACTCTCCAAAGCCCGCATCTCCCCATATAAACCGGCCCACATTCAGCACGACCCGCTTAGAGACCGAAAGTTACTCTTACATAAATCGGAAGTCCAGCGTTTACGGGCTGCCCGTCAAAACGGTCAGCACATTTTGCCATTACGGGCCGGAACCGAGCGCGGGTTGGTCAAATTGGAAATCGGTGTCGGCACGTCACGCAAAAAACATGACAAACGGGAACGTATTAAGCAGCGTGAAATGGAACGCGAAATTGCCCGTAAAACCAAACGGTAAACATATACTCGCGATATAGTTTATATAAAAACGCCCGCACGTATTACATACACCAATGTGTTTTTTGGTTTAAGACATTGCGGGTTATACTCGTCGAAACGTGGTACGTATATGCGCTTCCTCGATTGAGTTATGCTGAACGTAAAATTCATTTTTTATATTCCCGATCAACGCAATGATCAAAACCTATTAAATTTTCGAGCATAAGCGTTGACAGGCCGGGCACGCTTATATACATTAGGGGTAAGCACTTTTGAATAACAAAAGTGCTCAAAAATAAAAACGTAAAATAAAGCTCCCTTAAGTAACGGCTTTTCGAAGCCGTTACTTACAAAAATCTCCACATCTCCAAAACCCACACCAAAACTCGAAAAAGCCCCGCCAAAAACAGCGGGGCTTTTTCGTGCCAATTATACACTGCTTATTACATATACATGGCCATGCACCAAGATACGAGTGTCCATATTCGACCTTTAAGAGGTTCCCTCGAAACGCTTCACTGCGAAGTCAGTAACTTCACATACGCTACTCCGGACCTTTACCCTCCACCTTGCTTGTCGTGATACAATGCCATACGAATCATAAGAGTTTTGGATATGGCAAAGACGGCCGAAGAAGAGCGTCAAAAACAAGAAGAGGTAACCAAAAACCGGGCGGAACTTTTACGCGTACACTATACCGACACGCGCGAAGAAAACGCCGTCAGGTTTCTGCCAGAGATGATGTCGTTAGAAAAAATCGATCAATTGCACATGGTTCCCGTGAACGCCACGGTTAACCAACTCTTGCTCGGCTTTACTCTGGATACACCCCAAACCAGCATGTACGGAGTAGAGGATCTGTACCCCGAATACAATGTCACGTTCACGCTGATATCGAAAGACGGATATGAAGAAATTTATAAACAGTACTACGATTACGCTCACAAAGATGATCCACCCGCTCCGACCCACCAGGAAATCGCCGAGCAGCTGGCGGATAAAATCCTGGAGGTTAATGAGCAAATTTCCCAGCAGGAGGAGTTGAACCTTTTCGATGAAGAATTCTCCAAAACCGGACAGATGGAGCTTTTCGAGTTCCTGGCTCAGCAAGCATACTTACTAAGCGCGTCCGACATCCACCTCGAACCCGAGAAAGACGAAAACGGCGCCCGGGTTCGATTCCGGATTGACGGCCGGCTCCATGTAGTAGGCCGCCTGGAGCAAGATCGATATCAGGTTTTGCTAAACAGTTTACAGATGCGATCGCGCATCCGGTGGAACGCTGACTACCCGCAAACGGGTAGCACGACCGAAACCTTGATCAACCAAAACAAAGAGCAGATCGAAGTGAATATGCGGATCGAAACCGTACCGACGCTGCATGGCAGCGACGCCGTCATTCGCATCTTCAATATGGACGAAACGTTTCTGAATCTGGACAATATCGGCTTGAACGCGGAGCAACGCAAACCGATCGACCAGTTGATCGCCCGACCGCATGGCATGGCTTTGATGGTCGGTCCGACCGGATCAGGAAAAAGTTCCACACTCTACGCCATGATCAACAAGCTCAACACCCAGGAAGTCAAAATCATCACCCTGGAAGATCCGGTCGAATATGAGATCACCGGTATCACCCAAATACCAGTCAACACGAACGACCAAGAAACGTTTTCCCGGAAACTGCGAGCCGTGCTGCGGGAAGATCCCGACATCATCATGGTGGGCGAGATCCGGGACGAGGAAACCGCCCGGACCGCATTGCAGGCTTCTTTGACCGGCCACTTGGTGCTTTCGACGTTCCACGCCAACTCATCGGCGGCAGCCATTACCCGTATGTTGGATTTGATTGACTACAATCCTTTGTTGGCTTCAGCGTTTCGATTGATCACGTCCCAGCGGTTGGTGCGTCAACTGTGCCCGCATTGCAAGGAGTCTTATGCACCGGACCATGACATGGCTGAAATCATCGCCCACGCGCTGCAGGGCACGGAGCAACAACCCGACGAGCTAACGCTGTACAAACCGGTCGGGTGTAGTGAATGCCATCACATCGGTTATCAGGGTCGGTTGATGGTGCTGGAGCAATTCGAAGTTGCCGAGTCAATCTCCCGGGAGATTACCAAGAATCCCGAAGGATCCGCCGACCATTTCCAAGAATTAGCCATCAGTGACGGAATGGTGACTATGCTACAGGACGGCGTTCAGAAAGCCCTGAACGGCAACACGTCCATGGAAGAAGTGCTCAGAGCCGTGGAACTGCGGTAAACCTACACGCAAAGACTTTACATACGCAGTTTCAACGTAATGCCCTGCCTTCGAAAAGTTTTGCGAGGTAGCGCCAACTGGAGGCTGCCTACTATCCATTTTGTGTTGCGTGTATTCACGGTGTGTTCATATAATCCCGTGCCAGCACGGCAAAGACGGCATTGGTCCAACCAAAACCGATCTGGGATGGGTAAACACCGTCTTTGGGCGGTGCGTCCACGTCCACCACATTGTATTTTTCAAAAAATTTGCCGTGCTTATTGAATCCGTGCAGATTGGTATACAACCATCGCCGTGCGATCCGTTCAGCCAGCATTTCGTATCCATAATCGGCCAACCCGCGAATCGCCAGCAAATGCAACGGCGCCCAGCCATTCGGATATACCCACTGGGCAGCGTGATGTTCCTTCACATGGGGGTTCTGCAGCGTAGCCGTCATCCCGCCGGCGCATTCGAATTTCTCTACGTTATCGGCCAAGCGTTCCGCCTGTTGCTGACTGGCCATGCCGGCCCATAGGGGGTAATACCCCGCCATGGACCATACCCGCGACTGCTTACCGGTTTTGTAGTTGTAGTCGAAATAAAAACCGGCGCTTTCATTCCATAGGTATGAATTGACTTGCTCGCACCGTTCCTTGGCTCGTTGCTGCCACTGCTCAGCTTCCCGCGGCTTCCCCATGATCAATGACGTGCGTTCAAAATCGACTTCATATTTGTACAAGAGTGCGTTCAGGTCTATGGGAATGTATTGCAAAGAACTACCATAAAAGCGTGTCGTATAATCCCAACCGCTCTCAGCTTCGGCTAGTTCATCGATCAGGTTGATCTCATAATTCCGGCTCAACCCCTCGAATACTTGCCGCCAGTGCGGATGCAGGGTGCCCCGCCACACCAGCTCGTACTCTTTTTTGACTAACTCCATTCGCGGCGCAAGCCATTCTTTACTCCCGCCATAGTCATACAAATCCAGAAGTAGCGATGAGAGTAACGGCGGCTGCGAGCGACCTGTCAGATAGATACGGTTGCCCGAGGGGACGAAACCGAACCGTTGCAATAGGTGCAACAGGTTGTCAGCCTGTTCGAAAGCTTGGGTATGCCGTTTAGTATCGATTAATCCCAGTGCTATGAAATACGTATCCCAGTAATACAACTCGTTGTGAATGAATCCTTCCCGGGGGTGGTTACCCGGCACAAAATACGGATACGGTACGCCCAGCAACGTGTCCGAATCCTGGGACCGATTACGTTCCAATTCGCCCCACGTGGCCTCGACATATCCGAGCGCTCGTTCCATATCCGCCGAATCGATCCGTGGCGGTGCCATGACCGTATTGCCGGTTTTGGTTCTGGATTGGCGCTTTGCCGCTTGTTGTGTCATATCCCCTACGCCTTCGGTTGCACTATACTATAGCGCTTATGATAGGCGGAGGCAAAGCTACGGAATCCGATTACCAATGGCTATCATCGTAGGGTTTATTAGTTCCCGCACGTATGGCCGCGACCGTTCCTATGTCAAAAAGAGCCTCCTGATGTGATACGCAAAAACGCGCATTACCTTGTATGGCTCCTGCCTGCAGTTCGATACCTTTCTCCTTCTGGTAGTGTAATATGCCGCGTAGCTCTACGATTTCACCTCTTGAGACAACATTTTCACTCGGGAATTCCAGTGGCCACCACAATTGCACCGCGGGACTCGCATCCATCAACTCCTGTTGGTTGTCTGAAACGACCCGACCTAGTAAAACCCGTTCGTAATAATCATGCAGCTCTTCCACGTTCCGTTGTTTATCACATAGTATATGGAGCATATTGCCGGGTTGAAGGCGACTGAATGGTAACATCCCTTCCATCGTTCCCCGTCCTTCAATCGGAGCTGAATCAACCAAGGTGATATCCTCTGCAGCAATACAACCGGGTCGTGCCACTTTTTCTTCGATGTCACGAAGTGGCGTCTCTATTTCTCGTATATTGCTGGGGTATTCATAATGGAGTGTTTCCGGGTTCTGAGCTGCCATATCTATTTTATAATTTATATTTCTTCTTATACTCCAACCTCTGATACTGCGTCAATACCGAAAAACACAACCGATACATGTGTACCCGTTGATCATCGATTCGTACGGGCTCAAATAGTCACCTGAGTCCAACTTCCAGCGTCCGCAGCCGGTTCAGCGCCGCGGCCAGTTCAAAGCGGCGGAATTCGGCCAGATCGCCGGGATGACCGGACATGAGGACATCGAGTCCGTGCTCGGCTACATCCGCTTCTACCCGGTCCAATGCCTCAGCGACCGTCACGTTTTCGCCTAATATATGCTGCTTCATGTACACCAGTGCTTGAGCGATGGCCCGGGTCTGGCTTTCATCGACCAGTTGCTCTACAGCGGCCAGATCGATATCGCCGACCCCGACCTGGATGCGCGTTCTCCCTCTGGCTTTAACGTCGATCGATTTTTTACCCTTGGCGGGATTGATGGAACCGGGCTGGGGTGTGCGTTCGGAAATTAATCCGAATTGATCCCCGCCTTCGGCCTTTCGCTCAGCTCGATAGGTTTCGGCAATGTCCTTGGCCCTCCCCGTGACATCATATGGCCCGAAGTCTTCCATAGCGATCACCGTATCGGCATGTTCAAAGTAATCGCCACTGCCGCCCATGACCAGCACCGATGAGACATTGTGATCGGTATACAGCTGCCGGATCTTGTCCACGAACGGTGTGATGGGTTCTTTATCGACAGCGATCAGCTCCTGCATGCGGTGGTCACGTATCATGAAATTGGTTGCTGAGGTGTCCTCGTCGATCAACAGCGCGGAAGCACCGGCTTCCAGCGTTTCCATGATGTTGGCTGCCTGGGAGGTGCTACCGGACGCATTTTCGCTGCTGAAATCAGTGGTTGAAGCGCCGCCGGGTAGATCGCCAATGAACGGCGAAATGTCTACACCGCTAACGCTCCGCCCGTCCTCGGCCCGTATCTTGACCGCCGCCGGATCAGTCACTACGAACTCTCGGCCGTCGCCGGGGATGTGATCGTATATGCCGTTTTCGAGCGCATTCAGGAGGGTGGATTTGCCGTGATAACCGCCGCCGACGATCAACGTCACACCCGTCGGGAGACCCAAACCCGTTATAGATCCGGCATTGGGTCGATCCAACTCAACCCGGAGCGTTTCGGGTGCATGGAACGGAATGGCGCCATCCTCCATGGGACGCTCATCCACACCGCTGCGTCGGGGAAGTATGGCCTCATCAGCCACGAAACCTACCAAACCGCGTTCACTCAGCTGGTCGCGGAGTACATCAGCGTCCTCAATCGTTTCGATGTGCTGCTGTAGCTCGTCCACATCTAGCGCTTCGTACTTCAGAGCAACTGCCACGGTCCGGGGTAGAGACTCGCCCAACATCACGGCCGCCTGTTTTCCCAGTATCCGGCGGCCCTGCGCCGGTAAACCGACCGTGAATCGGACCTCCACGTACTCATCATTGATGAACGCGGAGGTACGCTCTAGCACCGGCTGCCACGGTGGGTCGATACCGATGTGGCCGCTTTTGCCACTACCGCGATGTGCGTCCTCTTTTCCGGTTATCCGAGCAAATTGACGGGTCATATAATCCTTGAGCGCGACTTCCCGACTCCTGGACCGGTATGTATACGCCGGGAATCGCGCCGTTTTCTGCGGCACGCGCACCCGGAGTCGGCTGGGCGCGGCGAACGGATCACCCTGTACGTAGTCAATGATTAATGAAAAATCATTGAATTCGTACTGCCTCCCCTGCAGATCTTTATAGGTCTTGTAACTTTTGCCGTCGATATGATTGAGCTGGTTGATCAAATCCTGCTCAGTCGGCATATACCCCCTTCGTTGCTCGAATTCAGGTCTCATTGTAACGCGTAGCGGGCCACGGCACCCACCCTCTTTTTTGGTTTTGTCGCGGAGCTGCACTTTTTCGTAATAAACATTTTGGTCAAACAGTTTAATTTTGTTTGGTTTAAAAATGATTTACTAAAGGAGGTGCTTCCGCGAGAATGCTACGCCGGAACCGGCGCCTCATCCCCATTCGTCATTTATTAATTTTCTTTTTTGGTTCTACTCCAGGGTTTGAGTTTCTATCCATTTTAAAAATAGTTGTGCAACATAGTACTCATGGCGGTTCTCCCTTTGTTGGTTTTTAAGTATTTTCTCTCCTCTGAGCATCTTTTTTGCTACTGTACGCTTCGTAGTGTATTAGATCCAATGGCTGATACGATTTTGTTGCTTTCGCGCTGCCAGAGTTATGAAATTGATATCTTTTCTTTAGGTTTTCCGTGTAGCCTACATAGGTATAATTTTTCCCTGAGTTCCGTAATACATACTACTTATCCGGGGGTGCTGAATATAGACCCCATACCGTCTGATATGGGGATCAGGCCCAGCACCAGTCGGTGCTGGGTTCAGGTACCATGCTGCATCTGGCCTCGAGAGGGATATGTCTTACATTAAACGATGGCGAAGCCAAGTGCCGAATGGTACCTGGTGGAGCTGCGGGGAATTGCACCCCGGTCCGCAAGTTAACCCGCTACTCGTCTACACGCGTAGTCGGCTTTGGAAATCGTCTGACAATGCAAGCATCCGGGAGCCGACCTCCGCGCTCCTGCATTGCGAGTCGAAATAGCATTCAATGCACGTTCTCGACATCACGCGCACCTACACCCAGTGATATGACACCGGTTAACCGTTACTGGGCGTTACGGTACCGATGGTCGCGGTAGTTAAGCCGCGACAGTAACGGGAGCAAACTGCGGCGAAAATACGCTCGCTACAGTTTCCTTCATCCGTGTCCATGCGTTTGCACGTATTGTAGTGATCCATCTGACGTGTAGATCAACCCGGCGTGCCAAGTAGCGTGTCAAAGTTCTCACGTCGAAGCTAATCAGCCCCATACCAACAAAACTATAGCATTTTGTAGGATATTACGCAAGCTTGTGTTCGAGGTGTTCTGCCGCGGCAGCATCCACCATCTCATCCCATCGAAACGCGGTTTCTATCACTCTTCCACATAACATTTCATTCAGCAACCAGTTGCTATGTTTTTCATTCGAGGCGATTATAGCCCGGATACTCTTCGATGCGCCAGAATCGGAATATGTGCTTCGTTTTGATTCGAGAAAGTCATCCGGCGGAGACAGTTTATCTTCACTCCCGGCAATGAATGTCATGTCGACTCCGGTTTCATCCAGGTCTTCCGCCCGCATATGCGTCTGGGCAATGATTTTGGTTAAATGATGAAGTGCGCGAAAATTGTGCACTTCTTCTCTGCCAAACAGTTTACGTACAGCATCTTTACCCAATATTCCGGGCAGAATGTGCTCGTTGAAATGATTGATAATTCGCGCCCGTTCCTCGGGATCGCTTCGCAGTAGCGATCCCGTTTCCTGCCTGAGTACGTCATTGGCCAGTTGCAGAGTATTGCAGTAATTGACGGGCGGAGAAATTAGAATTGCTCGTTCAACCGGTGTACCGTACACATGTTTTTGCTGTAGATGCTTCGCCAATTCAAGCGAAAACATAGCTCCCATGGATTGGCCGACCAAGTCGATACCCAGACGGGGCATATCGTTTTCATCCACGCCACCATGTTCACGGAGTGCTTCGTGAAGACACTGATGCCGTATATCCGTCAGTGTTTGCAAATCGCTGTGCAACCACTTGGGATGCACGCGTACATCGGGTGTTCCTTCGTTGCCGACAGCTATAACCAAGTTCCGGGGAAAACGTTGACTTATTTGCCACAAGGCTTCTTTTCCCTGATCCGCCGACACGGATGAGGTGAACGGTAACGATACAAGCATTGCGTTTCGGTCTTCCCATTCTGGATATTCCCGGAAATCCTGGTTGAGACACACTACATCGTAGACTGAACCGGTAATTGATTCGGTCACGGCAAGCGCGCCGTTCCGCATCTCGGTATCGAATTGTCGTAAACGCGCTTGGTCCTCTTCCGACGATTCGAGTGCATTCTTCAACTCCGGCGGCTCCTCCGAGTGTGACCGATACGAATCACGGCCGATTTCTAACTGTTGCACATCGCCTTGCCGGGACAAGACGTACCTATCAGGCATTAATTCAGCATGCATATTTTGATCCCACTTTGTTTCGATCGAGTTCAGCGTTTCTTTCATCACGAAACCGTTACGTAAACTGTACCACTTCGGTGACGCTTGCTCAACGCTCCACGTGTTGCCGCACATCATCGTACGCCTGAGACATCTGCTACAATAAGCATAACAATAATATGGTGAAAGAAACAGTCGGTATGACTAACGAGCAACCCAGGTCCCAAGTGCGAAAACACTACTACCGGGACCAGTATGTCGTCATCGCACCCCGGCGCATGCGACGCCCCGCCCGGTCGGATCGTCGCACGGTTTCCAGTCGCAAACACAGCTTACACCACTCCATAGAGGACACGCCGTCGCTTTTGGAAATACCGGATGAGAAAAGCGGCGACTGGCACGTCAAAGTCGTCCCCAACGCCTACCCCGCTCTTGAACCCAGCGGTGAACACCCTCACGGCAGTCAGGAAGTCGTGCTGGAAACACCCCGGTTGGATGTGCCGTTCCACAAGCTTTCTGTGACTGACATCGAGCGAGTTTTGTATGCGTACCAACACCGCATCGCTACGTTGCGTGGTCAATTCCGTTACGTCAGCGTATTTAAAAACCATGGCTCCATGGCCGGCGCCACACTGGATCATACCCATTCCCAAATTATCGCCACTGATACGGTCCCACCCGAGGTGGCCACCGACCGGGACGCACTCACCCAGTATCAATATATACACAAAACATCTGTGCTGTGTGATGTCATCCGTCACGAAATGACCGAAAACCGCCGGGTTGTCATTCCTAGCCGGCACACGACCACTATCTGTCCATACGCCAGTCAGTTTCCATTGGAAGCATGGATCATCCCGCACCGCCAATGCCATTCGATCACCGATCTTTCCCCTGACGAAATGTATTCGGTAGCTGATCACCTCAAAGGTGTAACCGTAGCCCTTGGAAGTAGTGACATCGATTTCAACTATCATCTCATGGAAAACGCACCCGACGCGTTTAATCACTTCTACATCAAAGTAACGCCGCGCCTTGCGCCATATGGCGGTTTCGAGTTAAATACGGGTATGCATATCAACCCGGTTTCGCCCGAATACGCGAGCTTTTGGTACCAAAAGCACATCAAGGCGCCACATGCTGTCTAAGGTCTTTTCCGCGGCCAATACAGGGTTCAACGGTAAGTTGGTCGAAATCGAATGCGATATCACTGGCGGTATTCCCGGCATCACCATCGTCGGCCCGCCCAACAAAGCTATCGACGAAGCCAAGGAGCGGATGAGAAGCGCCTTGCGGAACACTCGGCTTAATTTGCCGCCCAACGGATCACGCTTAACCTGGCTCCGGCAGACCTCCCTAAAGACGGTACCGCCTACGACGTAGCTATGGGCGTGGACATTCTGATCGCCCACATCCGCGACGTCTACCGCCACTTGACCGCTGAAACGGCACTGCCGGCTCCACCGCCCTTGAAAGAATTACCCGTTTCCGGAGCCTATGAAGCCTCGGACTTCGGCGATGTCTACGGTCAGCACACCGCCAAACGGGCACTGGAAATAGCTGCTGTGGGCGGACACAACGTCCTTTTAACCGGGCCGCCCGGTTCGGGAGCTATGCTGGCCAAGATATGTTGTCGATTTTACCACTGCCTACCCGGGAAGAGATGATCGCTATTACCAAAATGTACTCTCTGGGCGGTCAGCACGGTTACGACATCATTACCGAGCAGCCGTTTCGCAACCCGCACCATACCATCAGCGACATCGCGCTGATCGGCGGCGGCCAGCATGCCAAACCCGGTGAAATCTCTCTCGCTCATCACGGAATTTTGTTTTTGGACGAATTGCCTGAGTCCAATCGCAATGTACTGGAAGTGATGCGGCAGCCGCTGGAAGACAACAGCGTCACCGTCAGTCGAGCCAGTCATTCCTCTGCCTATCCCGCCAACTTCATGCTGATCGCCACCCGAAATCCGTGCCCATGCGGATACTTGGATGACGAACAGCGGGAATGCAGTTGCAGTCTGGCGGCCATTGAACGATACCAAAAGAAAATATCCGGCCCGCTACTAGACCGGATCGACTTGATCGTCCCCTTGCAACGAGTCGAACACGACAAGCTACTACACCACGCAAGCAGCGAACCCAGTAGCGCTATCGCCGGACGCGTGGTCACAGCCCGGCTCCGCCAACACGAGCGAACCGGCCGACCGAATGCCGCGTTATCGAATCAGGACATTAAGCAATTTTGCGCATTGGACAGCTAGACCGAAGATTTCATGCAGAAAGCTATGCGGACATTGGATCTTTCCGCCCGCGGATATATGCGGGTACTCAAAACTGTTCGCGCCATCACCGACCTGGACGGTTCGGAAATCTTAACTACCGACCACATCAGCAAAGCTTTGCAGTACCGCGATACGGATGAAAGAGCAGGGTTTTAGGTTTTAGGGTGATAGGGTTGCCGTGCATTATTTGCTATCATGGAAACACGATGTCGAACACGAAGAAACGAAAGACTAGAGATCAGAAAGAACGGGCTGCCCGGCGACGAAGCCAGCAAACGTATACATCTTCTTCACGGGAAAACCACCCTGCACCGAAACCAATAGGAAACGAAACGGCATCATCACAGGAAAACCGGATGGAAACGGTATCGACAGAACAGGATACACCCACTGAAAAACGCGCCCGACACGCTGAACGCATCCGGCTCATGAAGATAAGTGTCATGGTATTTGCCGGACTTGTCGCATTCCAGCTTATGCTATGGGGGCTGGATTATACCGGTGTCATATCGCTCAGTGCAGTCTAGCTTGGCGACGATCACACAAATAACGATCAGGGGTTAATAAGTACAGACATCGAATGTGCGGACAAGTAAAGTCGTTGTTCGGTGATTCCGCATAGCTCCGTATGCATCGAGGCTATGGAATCCGGTTCGAATATTTCTCTGTGTTCCTGATTCATTCTCCATACTCCCTGCTCCATGCTTCGTCTTCTCCCGCCCTATACTACGGTCATTTCCATGCGCTATACTGGAGCCATGTATGAATTCATGATACTCGGAAGCAGCGCGATCGCCTTCATCGCGGTGGTTATGGCAGCTATGGGCCTGTACTATGCTTTCCGCGTAAACTCGCATTTAAATCAATTGCTGGCAGGACTTGATGTCCAGGGTAACCTTCGCGAGATGGTCGAACAGTACTTTTCCAGTGTTCAAAACGTCGAAAGCCAACTGGAAACCATCCAGAAAAATTATGAACGCCTCTCCGATATCGCGGCAGCCAGCATCCAAAAAACGGCAATCATCCGTTTCAATCCGTTCAAAACGACTGGTGGCGACCAGAGTTTCGTGCTTGCACTGTTGGACAATCATGACAATGGCTTGCTTTTGACCAGTATTCACTCACGGGAAGGCACACGGGTCTACATCAAACCGGTCCAGTACGGCACCAGTGATCACACGTTATCCAAGGAAGAACAATCCGCACTAACGACCGCCCGAAGCGGTCCGCAGAAAGGAGCACGAACATGAACAAAAATCAGCACCTGCCCGACACGACGGAAACCACGATTTCCCGAGGCATACATATCAAAGGAGATATATCTAGCGATAACGACATGTGGGTAGACGGCCACGTGGAAGGAAGTATCGCCACGGCCGGAACGCTCACCGTGGAACAAAATGCCCGCATCGAAGGTGATGTCAGCGGTCGTGATATCCGGATCAACGGCCGGATTTCCGGCAATGTCAATGCGGACGATTCCGTTACGTGCGGCGTGGCCGCTGTCATTCACGGGGACATAAACACTGCCGAGCTCACCGTTGAAAACGGTGCCAGCATCCGCGGAACGGTCGTGGCCGGTTCCAGTGAAGAAAATATACCCGAGGAAGACGCAATCGAATAGGAGTAAGCGCGCGTGTACTACTATATTGTGAATCCGAACGCCGGCAGCGAAGCGTTCACCGATATTCAGCACAAACTCAAACGCACATTGCGCGACTTCAACATCGACGGCGAATTCGCCAAGACACTCGAGAAAAATGATGCCCAGAAAATCACCCGTTCAGCTCTGAAACGTGACGTGAAAACGATCGTGGTGGTCGGCGGCGACAAAACGATCAATGAGGTCATCACGGCCGTTCACGAAAGCGGTAATCGGTCGGTCTCGATCGGCATCATCCCGATAGGCACGCAGAATACGTTAGCCCGGTTCCTGGGTATACATGACTGGCAACACGCCTGCCATCTGCTGGCTACCCGCCGGCTACAGTCGTTCAATCTGGTGCACGTGAACGATCACAGTTTCATCCACTCGTGCCGGATCGACCCCAAAAACCACGAATCCACCTCTCCCGTCTTAGCCGAGATCGACGGTGCGTATAAAGTGCGGGGCGAAATCTCCTTAACCACCGTGGCCAACCAAAAAATACACAATGTCAATCTGCCGAATGAATTACTGCTGCGGTTCTGGCCATCGGTCTCCCGCCCTTCATGGTGGGAGCGCATCAGAGGAAAAACACCATCTGATCCACCACCCACACAACTCCACTCCCGAGTCGCTATCATGGAATTCTCGACTGAACACACGGCGACCATCGACGGGCGGACTTTGAACAATACGTTGTTCCGGATCCGTCTCTCGGAAGTACCAGTTTGGTTCATAACCGCCAAGCAGAACCATGAGTTCGCCGAGCAATAAAAAACACGACATGAAGAATGAAGTAGGAAGCATGGAGAAGAACATGGAAATACGTGTAGCACATATAACGTCCAACCCTTGTCGTATGATGTGTTATATGTAATGTGTCATGTATATACTATGGAGGTTTCCGCTTTCATTCTGAAAAATGCCGCGTAGGACAGCGTAGGGACGGAGTGCTTTTTCGTTGGTTCCTTCCTCCTTCCTTCATACTCCTTTCTCCATACTCCCTGCTCCACCTCCCTGCTTTATACCTCTTCCGCCATACTCCATCTTCTTCTTATTTCCCCTGATTGACCACCGGTGCGGGGCTTTGGTACTATATGCCTAGTTCAAAGAGAAGAGGAGTTAGAATCAAAAACCCGCGCGTAAACCAGGATATTAAAGCATCGCAAGTGCGGCTCATCGATGCTGACGGCAGCCAGATCGGTATTATGAGCATAGAGGATGCTCGCACGCGAGCCGAAGAAACCGGGTATGATCTGGTAGAAATGTCCCCTCAAGCCGAACCGCCGGTTATCAAAATGGTTAACTGGGGCAAATACCAATACGAAAAAACCAAACAGGAACAGCGGGAGCGCCAAAAGAACAAAGCACGGGAAATGAAGCAGATCCGTTTGGGATTGAAGATTGGCGAGCACGACCTTGAGGTCAAACAAAAACAAATTCGGCAATTCCTTGAGAAAGGACACAAAGTCAAGTTGACCGTCCGGTTTCGCGGCCGGGAAATCACGCACGAAGAACTCGGCCACGAATTGCTGCAGCGGATCGCGGATTCGTTAAGCGACATAGCGGTCATCGATCAGTCCGCCGAGATGAGCGGTAAACAGCTTAGTATGATTTTACGCAAACAATCCTGATGTCGTTCAGCTGGAAATACCGATCAAGAATACCCCTGAAGCACCCTCTTTGCATGCTCACAACACTGTGCTAGAATTACATCTTGTGTAAACACGAATGAGGATACGGAGACTCTCTTCATGCCGAAATTAAAGACGCACCGGGGCGCACATAAACGCGTAAAAGTCACTGGCAAGGGACAGTTGCGGCGACGCCATGCCTATCGTTCACACCTTTTAACTAAAAAGCGTGCTTCCCGCAAGCGGAATTATGTAAAAGAGTTTCCTTTTCATACGACTGACGCTAAGAATGTACGACGGGAACTGCAGCGAAAATGACGCGTAGCAACAATCACAGCACCTCAAGGAGGAGCTCATAATGAGAGTTAAAAGCGGAACGACCAGACATCACCGACACACGGAAGTCAGAAAACGCACCAAGGGTATGCAGCACACCCACCGTTCAAGTCCGCGGCGAGCCCGCCAGGCGGTTACTCGTGCTGAAGCTTACCAGTACCGGGACCGACGGAATAAGAAACGTGACTACCGGCGTTTGTGGATATCGCGCATCAACGCCGCCGCCCGGCAACACGACACTTCCTACTCGAAACTCACCAAGCAACTCGATGACGCGGGCATCCAACTCGACCGCAAAATATTGAGCGAATTAGCGGTCAATCATCCTCACGTGTTCGAGAAAGTCGTCCAAACGGCAACGAAAAAATAAGGTTTTCGGAACGGACAACCCGTAATTCACGCGCGGACACTTCGCCCAATCGGTTAATGTGGTCGTTAGGTACATGGATGACAACATCTTGACATATGACAGGTTCACGGGGATGATCGGCGTTCTCGGCATCGTCAGTAATGAATCTTTACCGGACTAGAAACACCTTGGTTGACCGCAATGCTCGGTATACGTCAGCATGGTGCATCGCAGTTTTTTGCTTTCACTAAATATATATGGTATAGATTGCGTAATATTCTAACGAATAAGGAGACGAGATGGGTGAGCAAATGCCAGAGCAAAGTTATGGAATTGAAGACGAACAGGGAATCACGGTCGACGAATCCCAGCTGGCTATGCGAGGACGACGAGCTACCCCGATAGAAAAACCCTTGGTACGGGATAATACACGTCCGTACCCAGGAAACAATCGCACGGGTGGCAGTCGTTCGCAGTCGCGAGGAAAATCGGCGGTTGAGGTGTCCCTCCCCGAAACTACTCCGAGGTTGATAGACAATGAAGACGAAGAGACCCCCTGCTAGCGTTCCGATATACTCTCGTTAATATAACGCTGGCGTACACCCTCCTGATTAAATCAAAAAAGCACCCGGGAAACCGGGTGCTTAGTTTTGTATTTTCCGCGCAAGAATACCTGTAAGCCGGATTCTGTCCTAGGCAGTGCTCCGCACTCAAAACTCTAAATCCGAAAATATAGATCCTAAACAATATCCAGATCATAATTTTCCAAGTTCATAACTCGGAAATCTGGATTGGTTTCGTAATTCAGGATTCGAATTTAGAATTTCAAGGCGCGAAGCACTGCCAGTGATGGCTATCTATCTGGGCTCGATGTTGCCACCGGGCTCGAGCGGTTCTTTACTACGACATCGGCCGGGCCAGCCATCGTGATGTCATATTCCTTGCAGCCGGCAGGGTTTACCGCCACGTACTGTCACCAGCACGGGATTCGCCTGAGGCGAAACTTTTCACCTTTCTCCCGCCGAAACGACGGGATAGTATAGTCTCTGTGGCACTTTCCCTGGGATCACTCCCGGTTGCCGTTAGCAACTGCCGTGCCCTATGCTGTCCGGACTTTCCTCCTGCCAGTGCGCTGCGCTGGCAAGTTCAAAAGTTCTCAAAGTTACAAGTTCTAAAGCTTGAGCTGCTTTATGAACTTTATAAACATTCGACTTTCAACTCGCCGGTGCAACGCACCGACAGGTAGCCATCCGGCACTCTTGCGCATTCCTTATAATACACTATGTGTTTGCTGTTTACAAAGCCATGAAAGGTTATACTATATGTATACTGTAATCATGCGTTTTGTCGGATTCGGGCTTGAGCAAGCGGTTGTTAGAACAAATTATTATTAAAGCTGTTAAGACTATGCGCCCTCTTGCCCGTCAAGGATCTTATTCACTTCCTCGTCGGCCATCCGGTTGTGTTCACGGTTGACATGAGTGAATTCGACCGACCCGAATCCCCCGGATAAATCCTGTATGGTCTCGTACATTGGCCGCAACTCTTTGTTTTTGACTTTATACACTCCGTTGAGCTGGTTGACAACGAGTAAACTGTCGATGCAGAAACTCAGATGCTGCGGCTGGAATTTCCTGGCTGCTTCCAAACCGTGCGTCACGGCGTGATACTCAGCCTGGTTGTTGGTCATAATCCCGAGATATTCACCACCGCGCTCCAAAACCCGGCTTTCGTCATGGTTAAGAATCACGTAGCCACTGGCTGAGGGGCCCGGGTTGCCGCGGGACCCGCCGTCGGTGTAAATAATCAACGTTTTTTCCGTATCAGTTTGACTTCTATCGTCCGTATTTTGACTTCCTGTTTCCAGTGCACCCAGCGCATCGTGCCATACTCTGTGTTTGGAGCGGCTACTGGAGAGTAGTTCGGTCGACCCGTCCTGATGCAATGTGTATACGTCATTCCCTTTCCGGATAATGGCCATGCCTTGCCGTAATGCTTCCAATGCCACGGTTTGTCGTTTCGGTTGGGAGGATTTTCTGCTGCTCATGGACTCAAGTATAGCAGACCACTGACGGCACGGAGTATGGAACACGAAGTATGAAATGAAGCACATAACACAAACGCCTCCTCCATACTGCATTCTGCCTGCTTCATATTCCGGGTTTCGTCACACAGTGATAATGACATACCCCAGTGCCTGGGACATAAGGATGATGACGAGTGCTATCAGTACCATCCGAAACAGACCGGCATAGATCGATTTATCGCTCAACGGATTCCTGCCGATAGAAATGATGGTATTGCTGACCGCGCCATATAGCAACACCATAGACCCCACCAATCCACCAGCCACGACCACCAAGGCGATAATGACCCGGGCCGGTGATACCGGTTGGCCGGCCAGAGTGTTGGCCGTACTTTGGAGAAAACCGGGTAGCGGCGAATCCGTTTGCTTGGCATTAGGATTGCCGCCGATTTGAATGACCGCTGGTATCCGCACCACTGAGATCGTCCGGGATTCTTCTCCTGCTGTTTGAATCGTGCGCGCTTCCACGCTACCAAAGTCTTCGCGGGCTCTAGCGATCACGATGCTGTGATCATCGTCCGCTCGCATACCGATGCCGTTTACTTCCGAAGCGGTAATGTAATCTCCCTCCTGGATCGCGCCGTTCGTATCGGTCACCAGCATCTCCGTAACACCTTGGGTTGCGACCTGTACATCGCTTTCCTGCGAGGTAACCGCGAACAGTGAATCACTGCCGTTGATCACGACTCCGAGAACATTACTCAAATTCCCCCGGTGCGTCGGCTCCACCGTTTTGTTCTGTTCGGATACGATACTGACTGCCATACCTGCTGACACTGACGCTTCTGATTGGTACCCGGAAGAAAACTCTTGAGCAAACACAGGTGCGACATGGACGCTCACGGCTACGGCTGCGATGCCGCATACACCGAGAAACCATCCGGTTGTGTATCTGAGATTACATATCGATTTCATGACGTCAACTACTACCGTAGTATTGTATACGAGTCCCGCTTACGTTTAAAGTTAGCTCATTGTGGCATAAATGGTTGACGTATACATAACGCTTGTGGTATTGTGTCGCTATATTCGCAAAATATAAGCAAATAAAAACCAAAACAAAGGGGTTTTCACTATGAAAACACTATTACATAAAAACCCGTTCACCCGAAAACGGCTCATGGTTTTTTCCAGCATCGCAGCGTTGGTCGCAGGAACCGTTGCTCCGATGTCAGTCCAAGCCGCCCAGCTGGAAAGCCGTGAATTAACATTGGAAGATTCGGCCGCCAGTGCTACAACCGGCCATAATTATTCCTTCACCATCCCGACCGCAGATGACGTAGCGGAGATTAGATTCGAATACTGTAACAATAATCCATTCCCCGGCGAATCGTGTACTGCACCAAGCGGACTGGATGTTTCTTCAGTAACATTGGACAATCAAAGCGGCGAAACAGGATTCAGTATAGATAGCACAAATACTACCACAAACGAAATAGTTATCGACCGCACTGCTGAAGCAGTTACTGCCGATACGGCTGTAGAGTATGACTTTGGCAGCGCGGACAACCCCGACAGTGCAAACGCAGAATTCTTCGTTCGAATGTATACATACTCGGACGACGGTTCAACACTCGTTGATGATGGCGGGCTCGCTTTCAGCACCGCTGAAACTGTTGACGTAACCGCCCGGGTCGAGGAAAACTTGGTCTTTTGTATATATGGTTCAGCTTCCGATAACTGCGACAATCCGGGAGATACAACCGTTGATCTTGGTGTATTGGAAATTAACAACGAAACAACAGCATCACATCGAGCTGAGGTCACAACCAATGCATTAAATGGATTTACGGTTCAGTATGCCGGCACTACATTGACTCATTCAAACGGCAGCGATACGATTGAAGCGATTACGGGTACAGGCGAAGCATCCAACCCTAGTGGCGGCGTTGAACAATTCGGCATGAACATCTCGATAGCCAATTCGCCGAGCACATCAGCTAGCTTGGATGCCGACTACTCCGGATCAAACTATGCTTTCGTGAACAATGCCAGCGTAACCGACGGAGGTGACAACACAGCCGACAATACCATAGCGAGCAGATCGGGTGCTGTTGATACAAACGAGTTCAACATTGAATATCTTGGCAATGTCAACACCACGACTGAAACGGGTGTTTACTCCACCACGGTAACCTACGTAGCCACCTCCACTTTCTAAACAGAATCTAATAGGAGTACCACGTGAACATCCTACGGAAAACACACATGGCCAAAGTAGTGGTTGCGATAGTGGGATTCAGTTTGATATCGCAACCAGTCTGGGCAGCCGAGATTACCGACCGGAGTGTGACGCTGAGTAGTTCCGCCCCCAGCGCCACAGGAGTGAATTACAGCTTCAACTTCACGGTTCCCTCGAATACGGTTATACAATCTTTCTCAGCCGAAGTATGCACCACCGCCTATAATTCGTGCACGACCCCTTCGGGTTTCGACGCTAGTAGCGCAACCCTGCTTTCCCAGCCGAGCGGGTTCGGTGACTCCAGCGGGTGGTCGGCCGACTCCTCCGATCCAAGTCAAATACGGATGCAGCACGGTAGCAACTCTACTAGTCCGGGAGGGTCCCAATCCGTAACGTTCGACGACATTACAAATCCGTCCAGCACTAACTTTGAATATTTTATCCGTATCACTACGTACTCCAACAATGACTATACGGGTGAAATAGATACGGGCGTCGTAGCCGTAAGCACTGCGACCCAAATCGACCTTACCGGCGAAGTGCCACCCATTCTGACTTTCTGTGTCGGCACCAGCATATCCGGTGATTGCTCTACTGCTACAGGCAATTCCCTGGATTTCGGTCAGTTTTCCCCCACCAACGCCAGCACCGCCACATCCCAGATGCGCGCCAATACCAACGGAGCCGGCGGATACGCCATAACCGTCCATGGAACCACGTTGACTTCGGGTACGAACTCCATCCCAGCTTTGGCGAGCCAAACCGCTTCTAACCCCGGCACGAGCCAATTCGGGATGAATTTACGTGATAATGCGACGCCGGATGTCGGATCCGAGCCGAGCGGTGCCGGCATCGGGACATACAATTCCAATTACGGCACTCAGGA
>CAZAXT010000005.1:0-28549 GCA_964489295.1 uncultured Candidatus Saccharibacteria bacterium
TCTCGTAGAACTCCAAATCGCCATTAATGTTGATCTGCCGGAATGCTTCCACGTCAGTCGAGACGGTCAGCGTGGAATCATTCGGATTGGAAACATCCACATACCCGGTCTTTTCACTCCCGGGTTCGATTTGTTGTTCATATTTCAACGGAGACACCTTCAGACCGACGGCCTGCACCGGTTCACTTGTAGCGAAAAATACTACGAATGCGGCGAGCAGGAGTGATAGTATAAACATATTGAGTATTGAGTATTGAGTATTGAGTATATAACGAAAAGACTTCATGCTGACTCCTGTTTGGTCTGAACAAACTTAATCTGGCCGCTGATAAGTTTATGTGTATAAACAGCTTGACCGGTCAGATCTTGAAAGGTTTCATTATCAACATAGGAAACATCCTTAGCAACCAGCATTTGGTTTTGCAGCTCAGTGAGCGAACCAGTAGCCATTGTATAGAAATGAACTTTATCCTGCTTAGTGCGCCGACTAAACCTCTCAGCAATATTGGAAGTTATGAATACTGATGAGCGACGCATCTGACTCGTGAGACCAAATTGTTCTTTAGATGGAAACTCATCAGTAATACGGTGGGCATCCAGTACAAGCTGGTGACCGGTTCTCCATGCCTCTAGTCCGGTGAATGACTGTATTTTTGTGTCTTCAGAAGCATTCATACTCTATACCTTATACTCAATACTTTACACTTTCCTATCCAGCCCTATGGCTTCAGCGTGGCCGTGAAGCCGAGTTTGTTTTTATAAATGCCGCTTGGTTGGGTATCGTCAATGCCGACGCGGAACTGCATGGTCGCGGTTTCCTTGGCACCTCCTACCAGCCCGTCACGCGTATGGAAGGTTGTGCTACTACTGGGTACTGCTGCGTATTCGTAGTCGGGTCCAGTTCCCCATTTGCTGTCACGTTGCACCGCATCCGTAACCGTAAAACCAAAACCGGTCGTCGTGCCTTCATTCCACGGATCGGGATTGGAAATATCCGCACCGATAGCAGGAATGGTTTCGCTGCCACCCTCACGCGTCAGATCCTGGGTTTGTTCGATGGACAGATCATACCCACCGGCATCGGTTTGAACGATCGCGTTGGCGTTCACGGTCCGGGATGTACCCGGCGTAATGGGCGGCAGCGTTAACGCGCTCGGGGCGCCTGACTCAGTAGCGGTGTACTGGTCAAAGATCTCGTTTTCGGTTAATGCTTTATTGTAAATCCTGACCTCGTCAATAGATCCATCAAATTCTTTTCCGAAATGTAAGTTGCTACCATTGTTGACCGGATCACCGGTAACGCCGGTGTCCCGGGCTTCTTGCACGCCGTTTACGTAGATTGTTTTGATGTCTTCAGACGTATCGAACACCGCCGCAACATGATGCCAGGAATCGGCAGAGATCACATTCCCGGTATCAGTAGCAATGGGGCTCGTTTCTCTAGTGAAGAACCGGATCTGTCCGGTGCCTCCATCCCCCAAAGAAACTGCCCACCCCTGACTCCCGTTATCTTTAGCGATAATCCGTTGTCCCACGATGGACGTATCGTCCGGGTTGATCCATGCGGAAAGCGTAAAACTGCCGGTTTGATCGTTGGTATCGCCTTGATCAGTATACGTATTACTTCCACCGGGAAAACCCAATGCTTGCTCCCCGACCTTACCATCAACCCATGTGGGGCTGTTGGTTAATACGCCGTGGTTGTTATTCGTAGTTGTGTCATAGGCCTGAATACCGGCGCCGGTGTTCATGGGCCAGTAGCCGACCAATCCGCTTGGAAGCACGTTCAGCTGGATGGCTTGCTCCAGCTGCTCCACGTATCCGCTGGATAGTTTGTAACTGGGGCTATCGCCCAGACCGACCGCCGCTTCTCCACCGGATCCGAGTAATTCGTATTCATCGCTACTCGAAAGCCCGCCGAAAGAGTTCGATGCGTTCGGCTCCAGTCGATAGTTATCGGTCGTGAGTGGTTCGTTAGCCATTGTCACCAAGGGTGATACTAGAAAGATGAAGCAAAAAATAAGAAGCAGTGAGTAAACCGTGGTTTTCAGTTCCCTTCTGTGCTTCATGTCCCGCATTTTTCCATACGTTATACGCACTCTGTTTTGTCCCATACATCCATCATCACTCTTTTTGTTATGTGACCACCGTTATATGTCCCACGCATTATAGCAGGTTTTAGCATAAGCAGCGAAGGAAGAGTTGAAGTAAGTAGTATGGAGCAAAAAGTAAGAAGTATTAATAAGAATACACGCCTTCTCCGTCATTCCCGTCTCTTCTCCCTATGCATCAATCGGTGCGGGGTTATGCTTTTTGTTTTCCCTTACTTCCATGCGTTCTGTACTTCTCACTTGTATCGGCGTTTGACGTGGCGCATGCCGAGCCAGAAAGCGATCGGCACCAATGCCGCCAGAACATACAGTGGCCATAAGACGAAGATGCGCTCTGTCCGCGTAGTTTGGACCTCTTCCTCTTCTGCTCCCGCGTTAATATCCCCGCTTACAGCCGCGGCGACTTGCAAAAAAGCCGTCTGGTCGTTGTCGTCAGTGGCCCTGATTACGACCCGGTAAACGCCGGCTTGCTCATAGACATGGGAAATATCGAAGTTACCGGTATCCGTTCGGCTGATGGCATCGCTGTCACCGTTTCCCCAGTTGATGCTGATGGCATACGGTCCCTCGCCACCGGAGAGCTGCACGGGAAAGGCGATTTCATCACCGGGTGGCGTACCGCGAAAACTAACGTCGCTCTGGAGTAATAGCTGTTGACCGATCTGCTGGTCACTGAGGTTGATCGGCGGATCGTACGTCACGGTTACTTCGTCGGATTCCGGACCTTCCTGACCGAGTGAATCCTGTACTCGGGCGACCAGTACGTTTTCCCCGAAAAACAGACCGGTGTCGATTGTAAAGGTGTTGTTGTCCTGACATACACTCGAACCGGCGAATACATCGTTTTTGTATATCTCCACGATCAAACCGGCCTGACACGTGCCGGAGACTTCGATCGGGGATTCGGTCAAGGTTTGGCCATCGACCGGTACATTAATCGCGGGTGCTTGGGTGGGCGGTTCACCCGGTACTACGCCCGAAAGTCCCAGCGATCCATCTTGCGGATTCTCGACAGTGTTCGACTGGGCACCGACACCACTCAGCCCGATAGCAGCGACCGCCACAACCGTGATGCTCAGCAGTACGGCATGCTTGCGGAAAAATTTGCGGTTACGTATGTGTGTTCGCATTGATCGTGTAGCCCGTTTCTAACACTCTACCCTAGACGCTACACCCACACAATCAGACAACGGCAAAACCGGAGCGGTTACTCTCCGGGCGGATGTTGGTCGGCATGGTGGTGACTACTCGAATCGGAGCTTTGTTGCTGACCGCCATTTTGTTGCTGGTACTGGCGAACGATGCTGCGTTTGTACATCCGGAGCGCCCGGCGGCCAAAGAAGATAACGGCTATCAACATAATGAGAACCCCGGCAATGATTTTGTACGGTATGACCCAGAATACAACCTGTTCTTTTAATGTGGTGTCGTCCGAGCCGTATTGTAATTGCGCGGTAGCGGTATATCGCCCGATCCAGAACTCTTTTTCATCAAACGCGCTTTCAAAGCGCCGGATATTACCGGGCAATACGTTGCCATTATTTTTATTGAATGCTGCGCCGGCTACTTCCTGGCCGAATATGTTGGTGATGGTCAGGCTACCCGTGGGTTGCATGTGCACGTTTCCCGTGTTGTCTAGACGAGTGATAAGCGAGAACGGACCGGTCTCGAAAAATGTCCCTGCATTTCCATCTTTTTTTGAAACCGCGAATTGCTCGAATACTATTTGTTCATTCACGTCACCCGACACACTGAGCAGGATCAGCGTTCCGATACTAGCCGAAAGATTCACTCGGCTGGAGTCATTGCTCGCGTCCGTAGGCACGCCGCTGAAGCGAACCAAGCCGAAATGACCGCCGGGTGCAGCGTTTTCGGGTACGTTGATTTCGATCTGAACCGTTTCCCGTTCATCAGGTTCCAGGGTTAAACTCGGAACATCACTGATGTATTGTTTTAATGGATAAGGAGATTCCTCATCCTCGAATAATATCCGTGGTTCGCCACTTTCGTTGCCGGCTACGAAATCATTCACATTGCCCTGAACGCGCATATTGAGATCGGTAATGTTACGCACATGAATTTCAGCTGTGACCGTTTCACCGGGGTCGGCATTCAGTTGCAGCCGGGGCGGCGATATTTCAATACCCTGGCCGCGTCCGCCGCCGGACTGGTCGGAGTCCGATTGAGCTATTACACCGTGAAAAGCCGCACCCGCAAGTGTGACGATCGCAAACGCGAACACGGTTCCTGCGATTACGTGTTTTACATGTTTTATGTGTGCGGTGTGACGCATACCCTCCTCTTTGCGAATAACTTGCGAATATCTTACATCACTATACCACATACACTCAATACATAAGAGGCACGAACACGATGTCAAACCCCTATTCTTTGGAAACCACTTCATATTAAACGGCTATCCGTGTTTATTCACCTGCGGCGCCCTCTCGGTTCAAATCACCAGCTATCGCTGCTCCATAACAAAAATGATCACCGCTAGGTGACCGTTTTTGTTATGGTCGGGGTGGCCGGATTTGAACCGGCGACCTCACGGCCCCCAGCCGTACGCGCTACCTGGCTGCGCCACACCCCGGAAATCGCAGTATATAGTATAAAGTATTGAGTATTATGTATGAACCCCAGAGGCGGTTGTTTGAAGAGTTTTTGGTTATCCAAATCGCGATTTACTTTGTCCTAGTCTCTTTCTGTACGAGTTCTTTTATCTCTTTATTGAGTTCCGTGGAGTCAGTCTCAAACAAAACGGGAAAGATAGCCCGGTCAGCTTTGCTCCACATATCTATACAGTGCAACCGCTGTAAAAGCTTAGCGGGCCCTATAGGTTTGTAGGGCGTCCTGTTGTGCGCATCCTCCATAACCATCGATACGCTTTGGTTAAAAACATTGTTTGTAGCATGGTCCCGGTAATACGCGAGGTTTTCTATATTGGACGTACGGCGATTTTCCCAGAATTCTTGCGGAGCGCCGACTTGTACTAATCCCCATACCAAGGATAGACCATCAAGTTGTATACGGTCGGAACGTTGCGCTTCTTCACTCGCTTCTTTTAATATACCCCGGACTTCGATGCTGCACCGTTCGTATACGGCCGTCCTCACTCCGTATAACTCTTCCGGTGTTATAACTCCCGCATTTATTTCACTTGCGTCAGACCAATCGTCTATAGTCTCGTCTATCGTCATGGAGCCTTCTTCGATATTACTCATAATCGCCGCCTACACCATTAATCCGTACGAATATTAGCAAGAACACGGTGTAGTATCAATATTTTTGCTGTATGACGGGAAAGCATAAGCAAAATCGCATCATAATAAACCGGTAATACTCTTGTTACCGGTTTATTTACCGGTTTTAAGACATGGCAGCATCGCATCACGCAAAAAAAACGCTCCGGATATGGAGCGTTTCAGGTTCCCGGGTACAGGTACTAGGGCAGTTTCTTCCCGTCGTATGACAGGTGGGTGTCCGCAAGCACGAAGCCGTGAACGCATCACCAGTTCCGCCTGATATAGGACTCCCTTTTGAAACTCGTGTTAAGGAAAACAATGCCTCAAGTACCGTTCCCTCGGGAACACCCTTATTATAGCATGAATTGCCGTCTGTATAATGGCGTATTAAACCTTGTAGAGAGTCACTCGCTCAATTTGAACGCTACACTGAGCGCATAATCGTTGGAGCGAATTTTTATCGAACGCGAGATTGTCTTGTTCGAGAAATTGGAGTTATGTGCAAGCGCTGCCTACAAGAGTTGCTGGAGTTGGAGAAGAACGTGCGGAAGGTCGGTTCCGGTCACCCAGCGGGAAACCACCGTGATGGCTTCTCCCAATACGGTCGCCAGTCCGAGCGGGAACAAGACCAGGATCAGGATGCCAATCGAGAATATGCCGCCGGATTCTATGGTTTGCATGAAACGCCGGACACCCTCCGGCGCCAGCACATACAGGACCCGGGAGCCGTCCAGTGGCGGGAACGGGATCATATTAAACACGAACAAACCGATATTCAGCAGTATGAATACCGCTAAGATATACGTGGACGCGATTCCCAAGCTCAGCGTTTGAAATATAATTCCGCCGATAATCGCTAGCACTAGGTTGGTCAGCGGCCCGGCCAGCGAAACCATGGCTAATCCGGTTTCGCCGTTTCTGAAATTGCTCGGATTGAACGGCACCGGCTTGGCCGCGGCGAACAGCGGCGCACCGATGATGAACAAAATGATCGGGAGCAGAACGGTTGCGAACGGATCCACGTGCGCCAACGGATTAAGCGTCAACCGACCACTGTATTTGGCCGTGTTATCCCCCAGCCAATAGGCTACGTAGCCGTGCATGAACTCATGCAAGGTAGCCGAAATGGCCAGCGTACCGAAAATTGCGATCAGACCGATGATCGTCGCCGAACCCATAGAGCCACAGTATAACGTATATACAGCTTAAAGAACCAATACCGCACGAAGTAACATGCAAAATAACTCTTTCGTTGAGGTGTGATACACTTCTTCCATGTTGCTAAAAATTAACCGTTACAGTGTACATGTTTTTCGAATCGCGTTCGTGTGTTTGTATATACTAACCGCAGTGTGGGCATTGCATGATATCTTTACCGGAGATTATCCTTTTCTGAATAATTCATACACTACTCCTCTAAGGGAGGTCCATCAATACCTCTGGATATCTACTTTCCTTATAAGTCTCGTTGGTTCATTGTTTACTGCGGCTTCACGGCTAGACATAAAACTGCGGAATAATATACGGCGAACATACACTCCTCGGGGCGAATTGGCGGCAATCGTATTCATAACTACACTGCCATTAAACGTGGTTTTGTTTATCATTGGATCTTTTGCAACGCATATCGTAATTGAGCCGGGACAGTCTATCGCCACTGTGTTTACGGCATTGCTTTCATTGGGCGTATTCGGTTTGCTTTTTCACATTCCACTCGGGTTGATTGTGCTGGGAGTGCTAGACAGCATATTTCAAGACAAAACTGAAAACAATATAGTTAGTTATTAATGATAATTCAACATTTCAAACGCTGCTGTTGAGTACATTGAACATAAACCCGTGTCCTCGGATTGTTTTTGATGCTCATTTGACTATTCCTCATCTGATCGCTAATATATGAATTTGAAGCAATAGAAGGAGTTATCTCGAAATGGCACGCAAATGCCAGGTTACCGGTAAAGGTGTCCAGCGCGGACACAACGTCAGTTTTTCCCAGCGTCGAACCAAACGCGAGTGGGGTCCGAACGTGCATAAGCAGACATTTTTACTCGATGGCGAAAAAGTCACCATGAAAATCAGCGCCCAGGGCTTGCGTACGCTGAAGAAACAGGGCCGCTACCAGCCCTTACAGCCCAAGTCGGACAACAACAAAGGGTAGTGTTCAGTAGTTTCGTATAGAATTTCGTATAGAATATTGAGTATATAAATCGTAAACGGTAGTACGTACACCGATAATTCCGAAGTGGAATTCGTTTCGGGTTTGGTGCTTGGAATTCAGGATTTTACTGAAGCGCTCCGAATGTCCATACGTCATACGTATCGTGCTTTACGGGGCATGTTGCGTATTGCGTGTTGCAATACCTATTTCAGCACTGTCAGAACGGCTACCTGCACTTCTTCGCTGGTGTCGCGTGAGGTAACTTTCAGACTATCCCGGGCTTCGGTATTCGAAGCACCCATCTCTTGCAGGAATTCATCCACACCGGCCTGAGGCATCGGGTAGTCGGTCACCTCATCGTCATAATGCACCGGTACCACCGTATCCGGTGTGAACTGGCGCACCATGGACGCGGCACCGTCTTTGTCCAAGGTTAAACCGCGACCGCCGGCGGGCACGACCAGCACATCCACCCCATCCAGTTGTTCAATCTGATTTTCAGACAAGTCCGGATGGATGTTGCCCGCTACCAATACCCGGTAGCCGCCGGAATTGACGACATAGGAAATGCCTTCATATTTCGTCTCTTCTTCCTCGGTGTGCAGCCGCGCGGCTACTCCTTCAATACCGATATTCTTGATTTCGTACTCACCGGGTGTATCGATCGTAATGTCCGCGCTCGTCTGTGATTGCTGGGTCGGCTTCTGCGTATACAGGATGACGTCCGCTTTCGCTTTCGGGTTCGGTCCGTAATCACCCGTGGTCGGGTCGACCAGGATCTTCAATTTTTTGGTAGCTACATGCAGACATCCACCACCGTAATAGGTTAATTCCATCGGTTTTATACTCCTTTTTTATTCATCTTATCATGTCTCGTTGTCAGATGTATCACTCGTAGCGACTGTTTCCTTGGTCTGAGGCTTGCTACGTTTCTTTTTTGACCCCGAATCCGGCTTTGACTTCGAGCCCGACTGCTTTACGTAGTCAGCTTGATCAGTGGAAACTTTGACATTGATCCTATCAACGACCACTGTGTACTTGGAATCCATGACTGATGAGAGAAACCGGTCATTGAGGTCCCGGCGGTAGTCATATTGCTCCCGCGATAGCACCGTATAGCGCAATTCCTGCCCCTCTTCGGCTTCCAATTCCGCGATGAGGTTATCCAGCTTAGTCCGGTTGACGTTGCCCACGATCAGCAGGTCTACCGGCGCGGTCGCATCACGAGTAAAAACTCCACTCAATACCGCGTAGTCCACATTGCCGATGGCGGCGAACCGTGAAGCCGAATCGATCTCAGAACTAATGGTCGGCTCCTGATTCGTGTTAAGGTTGGTGAAAATGGTGTGCAGAGATTCATAAAATGGATGATCTTGATTGACCTCATAATAGACTTTGTTGCCGCTGGTGTCCGAGCGTATCACGCCGATACTCAATAAGTTGGAAAGTTCACGTCGGACGGAGTTGATTTGTTCATCCACTTTCCGGGTAACTTCACGGACGTAAAAACTCCGGTTGGGATTGGTAAAAAACACGTGTAGCAGCTTGACCCGGGTTTTTGATCCAAATAAATGTTCGATCACGTGCTTGCTCCCATATATTAGTGTTCACTTCATTGTACCAGAGATGTTCACGGTTGCGTACACATGTGTGCAACACAGGATATGCACATTACTGCCGTCGTGTCCGGGCTATGGCCCGCGCTTCTTCGGCCAGTGAATCGTCCAAATATTCGAGTGTGATGGTCTCGTCCCGGCGTTTGAGCGCCCGTGACAGCAATTCGTCGGCGAATACCGGATTTTTGGGCAATAACGGCCCGTGTAAGTACGTACCGAATACATTTTTATGAACCGCTCCCTCGAATCGGTCCTCACCGTTGTTGCCATGCCCGTATTCGACCCGCCCCAACGCGCTCTGGCCGGTTGCCAAATAGGTTTTGCCCCCGTGATTTTCGAACCCGACCAGTTCTCCCCATTGGGTCTGGGTGGCGATATTGCCGGTTAACCGCCCTTCCGAGCCGACAGTTTCGGCGTCAAATACCCCCACACCTGATAATTCACTATCGGTCGCCGTGGTAAACGAATTGCCGAATAGCTGATACGTCCCGCATACGGTTAAGAACACGACGCCATCGTCGATAGCCCGGAATATATTCTCCCGCCGTGAAGCGAGGTCATCGGCCGCGGCGATCTGGCCTTTGTCCTGTCCGCCGCCGCCAAAGACGAGATCAGTTTGAGTAAAGTCATATTCATCGCCCACGCGCACCGCTTGATATTCCGTTTCGAACCCGCGCCACTGGAGCCGCTTCCGCAAGGTGATGATATTCCCCCAGTCGCCATAGATATTCAGCTCTTCCGGATAAAGATGCGTAATTGTCAGCTTCACGACTGAAGCCTCCCGAAGTATGGAGTATGGAGTATGGAGAAAGGACATTCGAAGCGCTTCAGTGAAATCCTGAATTCCAAGCACCAAACCCGAAACGAATTCCAATTTTTCAACTGAAATAATTCTGATCGTCTTGGATTTATGTCATCCGAATTTTGTAATCGTTTCGAGTTTCGATATTCGAATATCGGAGTTGCCGGTGTACGTACTACGTTATACATTACACGTTTCACACTTCTTGCTCCCGTCATTCTCTCGCCTCCGCTCGTTCCATGAGTAATTTCCGTATCTGATACATGGCCGTATAAGTGGGAACGATGTGTCCTTCGCCGCCTTCAGGTACACGCTCCAGTAACGCATCGATGGCCTCCTGAAAATCACGGTCGGTTTCAGCGGAAATATCGGCATACTGCAGGCGCAGTGCCATATCGTACCCACGTATACCACCGGCGATAAATGGCCGCGTGCTACCACTCAACCGCTCGATGTCGACATCCCACAACCACGACACATCCCGGCCATCAGCGTAATTATCGTTGATGGCGACCAAGGTCGGAGTTTCGGTGTTACCGGTAAGATGGGTGTTGATAATCTGATTAAATCCGGCCGGGTTTTTGACCAAAAGCAGCACGACATCCTTACCCGCTATGGATATCCGCTCACCTCGCCCGAATGCCGGCGTGACACGGTTGAGCGCGTCCGTTACCGTTTCCTCGGCAATGCCCAGCATATAAGCTAGCGCCGTGGCCGCGGCCGCGTTGTAGGCGTTGAACACGCCGGGTACTTGTAAATCGGTTGTCCAGGTCGCCCCGCCGACGTCCATTGACACACGCTGAATCTCTTGGTCGGTCTCGGCAGAGACGACTGTTACTGTCCGATTGCGTTCCTCGCTTTGACTCTCCGTTGGCTGTTTCCGGTACAGCGCGTCATCATGGGGCACTTGTCGGCGGATATCTTCTTCGGCTCCGAAGAACACGGTTCGTCCTGCATACCCTTCCATGCCAGCCACGCGCGGGTCGTCGCCATTGAGAACCACCGTTTTGGTATGGGGCAAAGCGTCAGTGATCAGTTGGGTCGTCCGATCCAATTCGCCATACCGATCCAACTGATCGCGTAGCAAATTCAATACCACAATGGATTCGGGTTCCAATACGTGAGCGGTCCGGCCGATGAACCCTTCATCGATTTCGAACAAACCGATATCCGCGTCCATATTCCCGTGCCAATCCATGTGTTCAAGGATGGCTGAGATGATACCCCGGGGCATATTGCTCCCGGCGGCGTTATTGACCACCGTTTTTCCTTCGGCCTCCAGAATGGCCCGGATCATTTTGGTCGTCGTGGTTTTACCGTTGGTACCCGCTATCAGAAGCGTCATGTCGAAGTTACCGGCGCACGATTGCAAGTAGTTCGGAGCGATCTTTTCCACGATCAAACCCGGCAAGGCCGATCCGCCGCCACGCAGCTTGGTCACGTACAGCGTGGCCTTGCCGATCCATGTTACAAGCATTCGATACATAATCTCCAGTATAAATTATCGGGCTTCTCATCACACCACCCCGCTATTATGTATTGCAAACACACGTATGCGGCGTATGATAAAAGTATACATTGATCGAAAGGAGATGATGGTGGAGCAAGCACGATTTGGAATTGACGACCACGAACTCGAACCCAAAACAGCGTACCAAACAACTAGCGACGAAAATCAGGAAGGCGCCCACATATGCATCGAGGGCATTGATTGCCCCACTGATGAGAATGGGTACGTTTACATCGTGGCAGAAAACGGAGACTGGATACGACTGCACTGGACCAGCTATGCGCGAGAAGAGACCGGAAAAAGACTGACAAGATTGACGCTCGAATAATATATAGGGTAATTGCACCGTATAACAAGCGGTCCGATCTGCAGTAATGCTATGGGCCTTCCAAAAATTGACCAGCTGCGCGTACGGCTTCTTCCGGGGTTTCCACCCACCGGATATCGCGGTTGCGTTTGAACCAGGTGCGTTGTTTTTTGGCCAGTTCCAGCGTGTTTTTGGTGATTTTGCGTTTGGTTTCGGCCAGTGACTGCCGGCCTTCGAAATACGGTTTGAACTCCCGGTAACCAATGCCTTTCATGGCTTCCACGTCCCAGCCGTACGTATCGGCCAATTCACGGACTTCATGTTTGAGGCCGGCACGGAACATGGTTTCGGTTCGTTTCTCTATGTTTTCCCGGAGTTTATTCCGGGAAATGGTAACGCCGAGCACCAGCGTGCCGGGGCGCAGTTCGGATCGTTCGGGTTTGGCGCCGCCGGTTTCGAGCAAGCGCATCAGCCGACGCTTGTTCCGGGTGTCAATACCGGTGCGGTCGATGCCACGTTGATCGATCAGCTCCAGCAATTCCGGAATGGTTTTTTGACGCAATGCTTCCCGTTGACCCTCATCACCCTGCGGCGCGAAGCTGTAGTCGAACAGTACACCGTCGATGTATAGCCCGGTTCCCCCTGTCATAACCGGCAACTTACCTCTGCTGGTGATGTCATCTATGACTTCCAACGCCATCCGTTTGTAGACCGCCGCGGTAAATTCCTCATCCGACTCTACGATGTCGATCAAATGGTGCGGGATTTCTTTTCTCTCTTTCTGTGACGGTTTGGCCGTACCGACATCCATTCCCGTATAAATCTGCCAGGAATCGGCGTTGATAACTTCGCCGTCGAATTGCCGAGCAATCTCCATGGCAATTCCGGACTTACCGCTGGCCGTCTCGCCGACGATGGTCACTAAAGGAGACAGCCGAGGAGTCTGTATTCTGAAGTCTGAAGTCTGGGTAGGATTACGCATATCTATTTGCGGATACTTTTGATCATTCCAGTGATTAATTTTCGCACTGTCTCTGTTTTATCCGCTGCAGAATCGTGTTTATCATTTGAAAGATACCCTGAATCACGGGCTAGAAAAAGTTGGCTTTGCAGTTCGGATACCGATCCGAGCGCGATACTATAAAACTGTATTTTTTCTTTTTTAGAGATGCGATTAAAACCTTCGGCAATATTCGAAGGTACTGAAACAGCGCATCGTTGCATTTGACTTGTTAAGCCAAAAGTCTCCTTTTTAGAGAAGTCTTTGGTGAAATTATATACGTTCAAAGCTAAGCCATGGCTTTCTTGTCACGCGTTCAAATCGGTAAATTTCATTGTCATACCCTGACTCCAGTCTACTGTCTACAGAATACACCATTGAGCCGTTAAGCCCGAAGCTCAATTTGGCCGCCAGATCAAGCTTTCGATATCCACTCTATAATCTTCACTCACCTCTATGCCTTCGGCTTCCAGGTGTTGTTTATGGCCTTCTTTGCCGCCCCAGGTATAACCGCGGGCGAGGCCACCCTGTTTATTGACGACTCTTTGCCAGGGAATATCTTCCGGGCCCCAATGCGCGATCTGCCCGACTTCCCACGCCGCGCCAGGTGCTCCGGCCGCCACCGCTACGTCACCATACGTCATCACCCGGCCTTCGGGAATTTGTTTCACCATATCATAAACGGCCTGTTTGAAATCATCGGTAAGTTTCATCACTACATCCCCCACTCACCACCAGGTTGTTCGAGTATCTCGAGGATGCGTTGTTCAAAAGTTGAAGTCATACATTTACATGTCTTTCATTGCTATTCCCACCTGAACACGAAGGATGCGATGGCAATCACGACGACCAGCCAACCCGATACCAATCCCACCTCGGTCGGGATGCTGAAGATCGTCTGCCCTTCGGCCATGATCAGCCGCATACCATCAACCACCGGGGTTAACGGGATAAATCCCGAAACACTTTGCAGCCATTCGGGCATGATAAATCGCGGGAAGAATACACCGGAGAGAAAGAACATCGGCAAGGCAATGATGTTAGCCACGGGAGCAGCCTGATTTTCGTTTTTCGCCCACCCGCTTACCGCCAACCCGAGTCCGGACATCAGCAGCGTTGAGAGTATCGCGAACACCAGCAGGCTCGCATAATCGCCACGCATATTGAAGTCGAACACGAGCACCCCGACTATAAACACGATGATCAGCGCCACGACCCCGCTTATCAAGTACTGCAACGAAGTCGCGAGCAGTAGCTGGGAAGCACGTAGCGGTGTCGCCTTCAGACGGCGAAGCGTACCGTTTTTCTTGAGCACCGGCAACGTGTTCGCGAGGCCGAAAATACCAAGCGAGAGAATCGTAAACCCGAGCAACCCGGGGAATAAGTAATCAAATCGGCTCAAGTCCGCCGTCTGGATCGCCTGATTCCGCAGAACTAACGGCGGGTCGGTTGTCACGAATCTACTATTGGTCTGATCCAGAATTGATTCCATGACACTGTTAAAGGTCTGGGCTGCTTGCTGATCGCCTTCATCATAGTAACTTTTAATCGTTCCGCTGGGGCGTCCTTGACCGTCCGGCTCGCCAAAGCCTTCCGGTAACTCAACGATGCCGGTTATTTCTCCACGCCCTAATTGCGTTTCCGCGGTTTGGAAGTCGACACTCTGTTTGATCTCGAATACATCGTTTTTCTCCAACTGGGTGACGAATTGTGAAGCGAATTCGGTTTCAGCCCGGTTGATCACCGCCACGTCGAATGTAACCTCTTCATCGCCGCCGAATATATTGCCGAACACCAGCAGAAATATCAGCGGGAAAACCAGTGTGAAAAACAAACCGATTTTGTCCCGGAAAAACCGTTTGGTCAAAAATTTCGCCAAGGTCAAAACGGTCGCCAGATAGGCTCTCATTCGCGCAGCTCCTTGCCGGTCAGATCAATGAAGACATCTTCCAAATCGGCCTGTTGAACCTCCACCGGTTTTTCGAACCCTCTATCCAGCAGCTGTTGGATCAAATTTTGTGGTTTGTCCAACGCGATGATCTTGCCTTCGTCCATAATGGCTACCCTGTCACATAAGGTTTCGGCTTCTTCCATATAGTGAGTGGTGATGACCACGGTGATGTTCTTGGCTTTGATGGATCGAACCAAATCCCACATGTGCCGCCGCGACTGCGGATCCAGCCCAGTAGTCGGCTCATCCAGGAATAACACGGTCGGCGTATTAACCAACGCCGTGGCGATACTGAACCGTTGCCGCTGCCCGCCGGAGAGATTTTCCGGATAACTGTCGGCTTTATCCTCCAGCTCTACCTCTCGCAACAATGCATGCGGATCTACTTTGGTACCGTAAATGCTCCCGAACAAGCGAATCAGCTCGGTCAGTTTCATCTTGTCGTAAAAGGTGGAGGATTGGAGCTGGACGCCGATAATTTCCTGGACTTTTTGAGCATTTCCGGCAATGTCGATGCCGTTGAGGCTCGCGCGGCCCCAGCCGATCGGCCGCAACACTTCCAGCATCTCCAGCGTCGTGGTTTTACCGGCACCGTTCGGCCCTAGAATACCGAAGACTTCGCCCTGTTGTACTTCAAACGACACCCCGTCGACGGCGACATGGTCGCCATATTGCTTGCCCAGATTCTCCACGGTTATCACGGACTGCGCCATAAACAGTAAATACGACTCCTTTCATATTAAGTTTAGTCCGCTCCGTGCAGCCGGTCAATGAACCTGGAGTATAGCTCTATGCTTGCGACTGTATCAATTCCCGAAGTTGATCAAGCGCGATGTTCTGCTCATCTTCATGAGTACGGACACTTACTGTGCCCGCTTGTTCATCCTTGGGGCCGACGATCAGCATCACCGGCACCTTGGCGGTTTCGGCCTCACGGATCTTTTTACCCAAAGTCTCATGCCGGTCATCCGTTGTAAATCTCACTTCATTATACTTCACCGGTTCCATCAAAACAGTGCTTGAAAGCTCGTTTGTAATTTTTGCAACATAGTCCTGCACCTCGTCGTTGATGGTTAGGATGCGAACCTGCTCGGGTGCCAACCAGAACGGAAAACGCCCGGCTGTATGTTCGATATAGACGCTCAGGAAACGCTCGAACGTCCCCAATAGTGCGGCGTGGATCATGATCGGCGTCTGCCGACCCCCGTTTTCGTCCGTATACTCCAGTTCGAATCGCCGGGGCTGGATGAAGTCCAGTTGTACCGTCGCCAGTTGCCACTCCCTGCTCAAAACATCGACCGCCATAAAGTCCAGCTTCGGACCGTAAAAGGCAGCTTCGCCGGTTTCGGTGTAGTATTCCAGGTTTTGCGCGCTCGCTACCCGTTCCAGATCTGCTTGTGCACGTTCCCAGAGCGCATCCTCGCCCAGGAAATCATCCGAGTCATCACGGAAACTTAATCGCAACTTCAACTCCATGCCGAGCTCAGCGTTGAGTTCTTTGGCCGCCTCCACCAGCTCCGTTACCGATCGTTCCATTTGGTCTTCACGAGCAAACACATGGCAATCATCCTGGGTGAGACTTCGCACCCGTGAAAGTCCATGCAACTCACCAGACTTTTCATCCCGATAGGCGGTCGTATTTTCCATGTATTTGACCGGGAGATCGCGGTAGCTTCGTTGTTCACTGGCATAAATTTGCGTATGGTGTGGGCAATTCATGGGCTTGAGCGCCAACTGGTCACTGGTCTCCTGGCTGGTTACTAAGAACAGCTCGTCTCCGAATTTATCCCAGTGGCCGGAAGTCTGGTATAAGTCAGTCTTCGTGATGTGCGGTATCCATACTCTTTGAAAACCACGTTTTCCCCGCAACTGTTGTGAATATTGTCCCAAAAGTTCCCGCAAAACCGTGCCCTTGGGTGTAAACAATGGCAGACCGCCGCCGACCAGGTCGGAAAACGTGAACAGCCCGAGCTCCTGACCGAGTTTCCGGTGATCACGCTTCTCCGCTTCCTCAAGAAACTCGAAGTATTTGTCCACTTCCCCCTGTGTCTCGAACGCCACACCGTAAATACGTTGGAGCATAGGGTTATTCTCATCCCCGCGCCAGTAGGCGCCGGCCAGTTTGTGCAACCGGAACGCACCGACTTGACCGGTGGACTCCACGTGCGGTCCGCGGCACAGATCCACAAAATCACCGCTTTGGTAATAAGAAACGGAGCCTGTAGTCTGTATTCGGGAGTCAGTATTAACACCTATACTGCTATCGTCCATTTCGTCAGCTACAGTAGTACCTTTTTGCTTCAATTCTTCCAATAACTCTACTTTGTAATCCTGCCCGGCTTGCCGCTCCTGGTCGATAGCTTCGTTAATATCCAGATCGAACTGCTCAAACGGTATATCCTGCTCGATCAGCTCCCGCATCTTCTCTTCAATTTTCGGTAAATCATCCGGCGTGAGCGTGGTATCTCCTACATCAACGTCGTAGTAAAAGCCGCTCTCGATCACCGGTCCGACGCCGAATTTCACTTCCGGCCACAGCTGTTGAATGCTGGCCGCCATGATGTGCGCCAGCGAATGCCGCATACTATGCAGCCACTCAACATCCGAGTCAGTATACACTTGGTCGTACTCCTCTTTTTCGCTCATTGTCGTTTAGTATAACAGATTATCTCGATCGATTGCTCGTGCCAAATTAAGAAACAGTTATTACAATACACATATGGCGAATAGCAGTTTTCATGTCGAACGGGTACGCGAATACGATCCGGAAATAGCCGCTGGGATCGGTCGTTTAATGCCGGATTTGAGCGAACGTAAAACCGCCGAACCCGTTCCGAGGCAAGTCTTGGATACGTTAATAGCATCACTGGACGCTGATATGTTCATCGCTTACCAAGAGAGCGAGATCGTGGGAGCAGTCACTATCCATAAACTGGTCGGGTTTTATGACACCCGGGCAATACTGCAAAGTTTCGTAACCAAACACACCGTACGCGGCCAAGGAGCGGGCTATGCGTTGTGGTGTGAACTTCTAGAGTGGTGCCGGCAACGCCAGATCAAACGGCTCGTCTGGATGTCAAACCCGGACCGGACTGAAGCTCACGCATTTTATAACCGCCAGGGTGCTCAACAACGGGATAAACACGTGTTTGAAGTGAAGATCGATACAGAGTCGCCGGAAGCCAGAAAAAACCAATGAGCATACATCCCGGCAAATCTATCCTGTTTCATAACCCGTATTTTTATCTATCGTTTTTAAGCACAGCATTTACTTCCCCCACCAGCCAGCCGCCGATACCTTCCAATACATCAATGATTTCCCGGGCGTCCTGGCTCGGGTGAATTGCTAATTCCAGTGCGTGATACATCTCATCAGATTTCTCAGGATAGTACCCAGAGAATAATTCATAACACGGATACAAGTCACGGGTGTATTTGCCGGAACGCTCCATTACCAACTCGCATCCCGTCCGCACGATCCGTTTCATGATCCATGTACAGATATGCGCGATGCGTTCCGGATCCTCAGCAGTTTTCAAACGTTCGACCGTTTCTTCGATCCGCTCACCCAATGCGAATGCGTGTATCATAGTATCTCTACCGGGCTTCAGTGGTGGTAACTGGGGTGCTATATCCTCACCGTAAATGCAAGCAGTCTGGGTCTTAATGAGAATTCTATTGTTTCTGCCGATATCTTCGATCGGAACAAGTTGAATCTCCACCCCGCTCACGAACGGAAAATCCTGTGCGAATTTCTGCCGGAACGCGCGCACCCAGTCAGTATTTACATACCCCTTGTCTGTTGTCGTTAGTGCAATAGTGTCCAGGTCGGACACATGTTCGATTGCCTCGCCCTTTGCTACCGAACCACGTATATAAACGCTGTGCAGATCATCGCCCAGATTGTCTACGTAAGCGTTAACGACCGTGTCTACTGCCGGTCGCCATTCGGGCTGAATTTTATCAGCTGACGCAGCTTTGACTATATATCCGTCTTTATCAGTTTCTAACGCCGACCCAATATTGCGAATAGCGCTGCTCATTTAGCTTCATTGTATAGCAAATATTTACGATCATGAACCGCGTTCTATGTTCGCACTTGAAAACTATCCCGACGAGACGCCGGTAACCCTTGTTCATACATCAGCCAAAGGTGCTCTGGATATGGTTAATTTGTAGATGAAATCCTGTCCTGGCCGGCAATCAAAGTTGCCATATACTTTTGACTCAGTTGAATTTAAATTATATAATATAAATATGAGCAATCCAGAAGCAAGCCCGGGATCACAACCTTATGATAATCCTGAAACTGCCTTTATAGACGAAGTGCGGAATGGTTATGGGGAAATACCGGATACGCTGCGAGATAGTAATGAGCAAGAGCCCGAAAATGACGACCCGGGTTGTTTCACAGAATCACCGGAAGGACTACCGCATTTCGACCAAAATTTAGGGGAAGCAAAGCAACTCGAAGGAGCTGAAGGCTGGGTGGAAAATATCGGGTGGTGCAAAATAGTATATGTTGACTCGGAGAGCGGCGGCGCGCGAGTAGTGAGACTGGAAGGGCGTCACGATTATACTGATCTCAGCATCAACGACCTACGTAGTCGCTTGCATATATAATAACGATCAGCCAACGAGTACGCCGTATTTGCCTTCTTCGTAGTCGCGCGCAAGCGCTTTGCATTCAGCCCGTAATTGCCGGGATTTCGTATCAACTTCTTCTTGACGCGTACTAAGAAACATATACCCTTCTCGCTGAGTATTGGACACCGATTGTGACGATGTTTGGCGATCACGATTGCCTATCCACCGGCCTCCCTCAATTCGATCGGAGTACCACACGGGTACATTCGGGAGTCCCTCTTGCGTCTCCGAAGGCGATCCGTCTCTACCCGTTTCCGCAACCATCCAATGATATGGATGCTGAATATGCGCTTCCGGGATTGCCCGCCGGAGCAGCTTTCGTGCTATTTGAGCGCTATCACCGCTAAACTTTACTTCGTCCACAATAAGTACGTTTTTGTCATCCAACACCGTCGGCATATCCCACACCGATTCTGATGTAACATCCTCATTATATTCGTTGAACTTCCGACCAGTTACGAAGATATACCTTAGACTGTCTATAATGCTTTGGTCGACTCTATCCGCATTGATCATCCCACTTCCTATCTCTTTGCCGCCCATCAGATTGCGCCATTGCTCTCTGTCAATATTCAAAAAACTCTCGCCCGGCTTTTCGTGAACCTCCTCATCTCCATCTTCTTTCGAGTAAGCGAAATCGTCCCATAATTCGTTCATCATCCAAGCTACGGGGCGTGCCGATTTATCTAAAAACACTGTATGATCAATATCTTCTTCCTCCACCCTGCTAATAAGCTTTGCGGTGTGCCGCACATAAGATCGTTGCAGCTTTTGAGTCGTCTCCGCGTCTTTATATTGCAACACTTTGTACGGATACGGATCGGGTAATGACTCTTTATCCCGGGAAAAACATTCGGTCACGACTCTGCCGACCCTTTGCTCAGGAGAAGGAAGGTTTTCGGGTGATTCTTGGTCACTGTCATTTATTTCGATTGGGGAAGTTTCTAATTCAGACATTTATGCAAACACTAGCATTTTATGTCTAATTTGTCAATTATTTCATCCGTTCACCTCTTTCGATCTTGACCGTTGGTATATTAAAAAGATATAAGTTGTGTGGCTAACCTGCTGGTTGGTCGGGACGGCAACAGAAGGAGCGACCGTGACAACGGAACCTCTGTTCAGTGCAAAGCAAGCAGGAGGGATGTATTTTCTGTTCCTCCACTTCACTTTGAACATCGCTGAAAAATGCCCTATTGTACTCACCCCTTCTTTCCGCAATGACATGACTAACGACCCCTGTGTAAAGAGATTGAGCGAGCAACTCTATCACATCAAAGGCATCAAAGAATCGGTGCTGTGGCGACGCCAACTCAGCATATCAAAACAACCGTTATACGATTGGGAGGAGGTGATTCCGAAAGTCACGGAGGTGATCGAGATAGCGTATAGCCATCGTACGCCTGGATGAAGCACGCTTCTTCGCTTGTCCTCGCTGGAGCCGTTCATTGGTCGGGAAATCTCGACATACTACAACGGATGGCTCCAGCATATTTTAAAAATATACTATAATTGGTATTTGATGAGCGGAATAGATCAATTCGAAGATCCAAGGGGCGGCCTCGAAATAGGTACGGACTTTTTCGTGGATTTGCATGCGGAAGATACTGACTGGCTTGTTGAACAGTTGATCGCAGCTGAAAGAAGTGACTCACAGCACCGGCAAATAGCAGAATGGGCGGGGTCTCATGTCGTGGCACTTGATGCAGAGGTAACGGATATACTTGCCGAATTCCCCAAAGATCCACACGGAATACCAGAAAGTCCGTATTTAGAATAAACCTGCGATTGCAGTCCATTGAACACATCGGGGATTTTGAATATTTCCTAGATTTTTCTATACGGAATTTGTACCTAATACGATATCCTAAGTTATAGTATTTATAACAACGATATTCTGGCATTTTCTCCTGTATGGACGGTTTTGCGTTGAGCACAAAAATTGGCACGAACCCTCTTGCGTATATGCCGTACCGCGGGTACCATGAAAGGTACAAACAAAAACCAAAGAGCCGCCCGCCAAACTCGGGCGGCTTTTTTATGTAAGTATAATTTGCTTAATCGTGCTCGACTTTGACATCTTGCTCTGGAATATCTTCCACCGTACCCGTTGCGCGTTCCGAGCTCGTGTCGGCTTGAATTCGTATAGTTTCTCCTTCATCGGTAATTCCCGTGATTTCGCGCATATTTCCAAACCCCTGCGACCGCACACTGGCTAATTTAATCTTCACCTCTTGTATGCGCCGCGAAGAGTTTCTTCGTGACTCGCATGAACAGAAGACTCGATAGTGCAAGGAAATGGCTCACCACCCCGTAGTGCTCGCTTAGTACTGCCATGCACTCCACGAGCGGTCGGTGGTTTTGCTATGCGGATGAATTCGCATCCCATAAAACACCTCGATTATTGCCTCAATCATGAGACAGCCATGACGATTCGTCAAATACACACATATGAGATCTGTATTAACTCTTCAGCAGTTTGTATCGTTAAAAACGACAATCACAACACGCGCCAGGGTGGGCGGATACCGCTCGAGAGCGACTTCTGCATCCGCCCACCCTTTCGGTAGCTTCTTATAGTCGAACAAATTGCTGAACGTGCAGTAGGCTCATGGCAGCATATGCCGCCAAGCGAACCGGCCCACGAGTCCACCACGGGGCGGACTACTTGTCAAAGCCGATCTTCTCGATCGGCATACGCTGGACTGTGAAATCGGATCTTTCGATCAATCGCTCGCACTATTGCAGGTGCAAGAACGGATGTGCAACAGGGATCACGCGTTCTATTTTGTGCTCCCTGAATTTCCTCGTTGCTGTCTCAAGTACATCTACGCTATCAAGATAGTCGCCCATGTAAGGCTGAGCTATCATGTCCGGCTGCCAGTCCAGTACATCGGCCACCTCTTGCTGGCACACTGCGACTACGTACTCCCAAGCAGTCAACTCACCGACGATACGGGTAGTTTCTTTGGCCAATCGCACATTGCACGGACTGTAATCATTCGACCTCTTGCCGAATGCGAATGCTACGAGCCCAACCGTCATTAGGTCTCCTCTTTGCCGTGTTGTGATTGTCAACGTACGGATTCGAGCACGAGAGCGCCCGAAGATTACACAACCAAAGCGTTCCACTTCAGTCTTGACTATAATTCCAGATACAGTACGCTGTTGTTGTAAAATTTATCCGTTGTTTTTTATACAAAATTATTCATAAGTTGCGTAGCTCGGCGTTCCACTTTAGATTTTCTTTCAGTAGCTTTGGTAATTAATCGAGTATTTGTTTTTGGTACGTTCTTTGAAAACGTTAACGGCTTGCTTTTGGTGGATGTTGACTAGCTGAGGTAGTCCACTTTGTCGTTGTTGGGATGTCTTACGTGTATTGTCGTTCACTTACCGCCTACTATTCTGCCGTTGATCGTGATTCGAAAACTCACAAGAATTTCGACTATAAATTCGCGGCCTCGGCTTTTCATGCCTTTTCGTGCTGTGCACTAGCTCAATCGACCTTACGAAAAAATTGCGCCTTACTATTACTCACTCTGAATACAAAATGTATATCTAAATCGGTAATACGGGTATTACCGATTTACCGGTTTATTGCTTTGTGTTGTGTTCATGCTAAATAACCAAATACATTAGCTGTGCATACGGTATTTATCGGCAATGCGCTGATCAGGATCAACCATGTACTCTTCCTCGACTTTTTGCAGGAATTCGGCGCAAACCCTGTTTCCGACCAAAATCGGTGTGGCTTGCGTGAAATGCTGCTTCTGATAGACTGCATCATCTCCCTCCAATGTAGCGGCGAGCGATATGGCAGTAAGATTGTCCATGTCTCGATACGACCCACCTTCTTCCCATGACCGACCTATATCGAAACGGCGGTCATGTACCTGGCTTAACTGAACACGCACCGCCGACAACAGATATGGCGGTTCTACATTGCCCACTCCTTTATGGCCTTTATCCAACCTGGAGCGGTACTGATAATCAAGCCCATCCGAGCGAAGCCGACCGATGCGTAATTTTGTCTCTTGCTCCATCATATTGCAATGCGGTTGCTTTTGGATAACTTCATTATATCCAGATAATGACACTGGTTCACCCATTATGACGGTTTCGTCTAATCGGGCCGCGGCTACGTGCAACATGAGTTCATGGAGCTGATAGTACGTATGTTTCAGATGCGCTTCGCTGCTATTCCAATTAGCTAAAAGGAAATTATACCCTTGATGTCCAGTGGGTACGCACATACCGACTTCGTTTTCATACTCCGGGTCTGCAAGCTGTAACGCCCGCTCATACCGGTCATCCGCAGTCGGCACCCAATCAGTAAACGCTCTGAAGCGATCAGTAAAAATCTCTTCTTTGACGTCCGGTTGTTTTTCCGACATACGCCTACTATACCATCCGTTATCCGTGCGATGAGAGACACGCGGAACCGACACGACCACTCGGTTCGTGACGTGTTTCAGGTGGCCTTATAGTTACGAGGTGATGGGTTCAAACTCGTATTCCCGGGCCAGTTCATAATACGGCGTCTGCTCGCCCTGTTTGCGGCCGCCAGGCCGGCCGGACCGACTTCTGGAACCGGGTACGCGAGGCGGCGCGGAACAGCCGAACGGCAGAGACTGCGGTGCGACATTAACTCGAAATTTGTATATACTGGAGAATTTAAGATGTTTTAACGAGACATTTTTGTATTTTCCGCAAGCAGGAGCGTTTGTACAGGTAGTTGACAAAAACGAATTTACGTCACATTATTTGGATTAAGTTTTGGTCAGTTCGGCCAAGGCGCACATTGACATGGCCAGAGGATTATCAGCTTGGGGCGCAAGGGTGCGCAGCGCATCTTTCCGCCCCAAGCTGATTGGCTTCGGGGTCGCGAATGCGGGAGGATGTCATTATGGCAGGCGAGCAGCCCACCTCAACAATCACGGTCGTGGATGTTTATAATGTTTACGATCCACGGCAATGTTTGCGCCGAAACATGCACTGTTTTTTTGGTGAAATCCGCTCCATAGAGAGAGCGGTTAAGTTGGCACTTGCCCAAGGACGTATCACTGCTTTCTCGTGGTACTGGGATACAGATGGCGTCTTCGTTGTCACTGCGGGCGTCGAGCCCAACCCCTCACTAACTGAAATCTCATTTGAGAAACCTGAAGAGCACGTGGTCGAAGCGCAGGCCATTCTCGCCCCCTAATTTCGACTTTCTCCTCTGGCCCTCCCGGGCGGCGTACCCGCACTTGCCCATGACCACGCCGCCCGGGTGCGGCCCAGTGTGTCGTACGACACGATTATATACTTATACACTGGGCCGCTTTCATCATTCCATTTTTAGGTACTTATAAACATAGAACTTGCACGTTTCACTACATACCGTCATATATCGGCATAACCGGGCAATCCCTCGCTAGTGTTCCGTCATTTACCGCTGCAGGCCAGGATTTGGCCGCTCGAGTAGACTATTCAGGCATTGAGCATCCAGCCGGCCACGAAAATCAGCACTACAAACAGCACTATTCCGGTGTCGATCCAGCGGCGCTGAAGGTTAAGCTTGCGGGCGATGTATATACCGGGCAGCGCCGCTATGGCAAAACCGAAGACGGGAATCATCCATACCTCTATGTAATCGAATACGAAGTTACCGATCGTGCTGACAGCCGGACCCAGAGATGGTGGACACGGCGGTTCCCAGCAGTCCATAGCAATATCGGCGGCTATGATCCAACCAAAAAGAATACAGCTGTGACGATCGAACCGAGCACAGCCGTAAATACCGTCGCGGACACGATGTAGCTGTGCTGCCGGTTTTCCTCAGGTGTCAGTTTGCGCGGTAAGAATTTCGAGCGATGTCGCACGTATTCAACCATTCATTCCCGTTACGCTGACTTCGCGCTGGCGGGGGCCGTCGAGTTCGACCAGGATGATGCGCTGCCAGGTGCCCAAACTGAGCTGGCCGCCCTCGACGGGGACGGACACGGACGGACCGACCACACTGCTGAGCAGATGGGCCGGAGTATGAGCCGGGTTATGCGGATGACGCCACTGGACTTCCGGCGTGATGGCTCGGAGGAAATCCAGTAAATCCTGGTCGGTGCCCGGATCCAGGTCGGCCGTGGTCAGCGCGGCCGTGGTATGCTGGACAGCTGCCAGACAGGCACCGGTTTCGACGTCGATCGTACGGGCAATCTCGTCCGTAATGTCGATAACTTCCCATTCCTGGGAGGTAGTGATGATCATACCCAGCATTGTAGCAAATCCGAGACTCAGTAACTTACTGAGCGTTTAGGATTGCGTTTCGGTCATTACTCCTGTCGAAATACGGCCTACTCGTAGCGAATGGCGTCAACCGGATCGAACCGGCTGGCTTTGATGGACGGCAATGTACCGGCAAGGAACGCTACCAGCATAATGCCAAGTATGATCAGCACAATGGGTGCGAGCGGGAATGCCAGCAGCGTCAGCCCCGGTAAACCGGAGAGGAACGTATCGGCGGCCACACCGTTGACGATCTGCCCCGCCGCATAGGCGGCCAGCACGCCGAAGATGGCGCCCCAGAACCCGAGACTCATGGCCTCGAAGGCGAACATGGCGAATATCCCGCGGTTGCTCATGCCGAGTGCTTTCATAAGTCCGATTTCACGTGTCCGTTCGTTGACCGCCATTAACAACGTATTAACGATGCCGAACGCGGCGGCCAGCAGGGCGATGGCGCCGAAGCCGACCAGCGCAGCGGTTATGCCGGTGATGACGCTACGGGCGCTGCCCAGCTGCTGTTCCAGACTCAATGCTTGCAGCCCCTCATCATTGACCGTTTGCTGTATCCGTGAAATGTCCGACGGCGAAGGCGAGGATTCGGTCCTGACGTAAGCGTTGCTGTAGCCGACTTCCTCTATCGGCCGGGGTGATTGGGCGTCCACGATATCGCGCGCGGCATCGGTGCTGAGGAAACTCGTTGAGGTCAATAGCGACTTTTGGAGTACACCTACCACCGTTACATCCGTGGTTTCCATGTCGCCCCGGGGTGTACGATAGGCCAGCGTAACCGGTTGATCCACCGCCTCCCGGGCACTTTCGAACCCGAGCACGTCCAGGTATTTCCGTTCCAGCAGTATGGCGTCGCGATCCTCTTCCCCGATGTGGCGCCCGGCCACCAACGGCACTTCGAGCCCGGTGTACTGGTTGGTCGAAACGACATATTTCTTCTGGTCCTGGCGCGTAACGTAAGCCAGATTCAACGAATACTGCGGGGTAACCTCCCGCACGCCTTCGATACCCTCGAGCATATCGATATCCTCGTCGCTGAGACGGTCGGAGGTGCGGCTGCTGGTTTGCTCGGGGTCGTATTCAGCGGGCTCCTCATCAGCAGTGAACGGATTCTGCCCTTGCTGCTGCGGGATGACAACGAGTTGGTCGTCCGCGCCCACGCTGTTGATCTGTTCATTGATGTAATCGCGTACGCCGCTCCCCATAGCGGTTGTCAGCGTAATAACGAAAGCACCTATGAAGATGGCGATTATGGTCAAGGCACTACGGAGCTTGGCCCGTGAAATATTGGAGTTGGCGGTACGGATGATATCGATCAGCTTCATGACGCACCCTCCGTGAATTCGCCGTCCTTGATGGTCAGTTGCCGTTCGCACATGGCCGCGATGTCTTCGTCATGGGTAACGATGATCAACGTGATGCCGCGCTTTTCGTTCAGCTCGCGCAATATCTCCATGACCGTGCCGCCGGTCTCGGTATCCAGATTGCCGGTCGGCTCATCGGCGAAGATGATCTTGGGGTCGGTCACTAGCGCCCGGGCGATGCAGGCCCGTTGCTTCTCTCCGCCGGAGAGCTCGGTAGCTTTGTTGTAGACCTTGTCGCCCATTTCGACCGATTTCAGCATATTGACCGCCCGCTCCCGGCGCTCTGTCTTGCCGACACCGCCGATTTTGAGCGGAAGCACTACATTCTCGAGCACGGTCTGGTGCGGGTTCAGGAAAAACTGTTGGAAAATGAAACCGATCTGTTCATTGCGTATGGTATTGATCTGGCTGACGCTCAGTTTCCGGGTGTCTTTGCCGTTTATCAGTACTCGGCCCTTCGTGGGCCGGTTCAAGGTGGCCAGCAGATGCATAAGGGTGGATTTGCCTGATCCCGATTTGCCGATTATCGCCACCCGTTCACCCTTTTTAACCGTCAGCGATACGTCGCGCAATGCCTCGTAGGGCGGCTCGTCCTTGCCGAGACCGTATGTCTTGGTCAGTTTGTCCGCTTTCAGCAGCGCCACCGGCTTCACCTCCTTTTCTCTAAGTAAAACACACGCTACTCTCGCGACGCAAAAGACGCCGGTTGCGGCTATGCGTACACAGTGGTGCACCTCTCATGATATATCGGCTCCGGTCCTTCCGGGCATTTACGGTGCGTGCCGTAGCCACCTATAATCGTCCGGTGTAACGGAATACATCAAAGGAGGTTGCGTGGCCAAAGACATCAAGCTGATCATGGGAAGTATACGGGAAGAACGGGTCGGCTCCGACATCGCCGACTGGGTAAAGCAGCGAGCGGGTAACCTTGAGACGCTCGAGATAGAGATTCTTGACTTGAAGCGATTCGACATACCTTTTCTGGATGAGCCGCTTCCGCCCGCGGCTTCCCCGTCCAAAAAACCGGAAGTACGAGAGTGGTCATCACGGATCGAGAACGCTGATGGATTTATTTTTTTAACCCCGGAGTACAACGCCGGTTATCCCGGCGTACTTAAAAACGCCATCGATTATCTGTACCATGAGTGGCAAAACAAACCGGGAGTTATCATAAGTTACGGTAAGGCGGACGGCGGCCGGACCGCCAACGCGCATCTTCACGACGTACTCGACCGTATCGGCGTCAACCTGGTAGAAACCTCGCCGAAGCTCCACCTTACCTCGGACATTCTGGATGATGGTGGCAATATCGCCGACCCTGGATCCGGCTTGGCTCCGTATGCGGAAGATATCCGGACGGCATTACAGAAACTCTCCGACGCATTATCATAACCGTAAAGAACCCTTTGTTGGTCCCGTTCAGGATTATTGAGAATCTTTCCATATCATTCGTGGAAATGTAACTACCAGCGTTGTCCAGCCGAAATTCTCCACCCGGATACCGTGGCCGTCAAAGGGATCGTAAAATTCACGGAATCCCTCACTCTCCACCATATCCATGCTGGCAG
>CAZAXT010000005.1:28649-38950 GCA_964489295.1 uncultured Candidatus Saccharibacteria bacterium
AAGGGATCGTAAAATTCACGGAATCCCTCACTCTCCACCATATCCATGCTGGCAGTAGCGATGTGTCCGGCTAACTCATGGTGGCCATGGCGGAACAACCCCCGAATGATGAACCAGTTGGTGTTCAACCACACCGGCCCGCGCCAAATGGGAAAGGCCGATGACGACCGGAACTCCGGATGCGAGACGGGCACCGAGGGCACTGGGTACGGCGTACCGAAGTGCCGGAAATCACGGATATAGGACACGATCCGGTTCCGCATATGCCCGGGCAAATCGCGTACCAGCAGCGGGAACAACGCGCCCAGCGACAACTCACGTATGTGCTTCGGTTCCGGCTCTCCACCTGACGTGTCTTTGAAGCAGATAGGGTAAAACGTCTCATCCGCTTCATGCCAGGTACGTTCCAACAACGCCCGCTCGCACCGACGGATAACATCCGAAATATCCGGGAACAGGTCTTCCCTGCCCGTCTGCTCGAGCAGTCGTTGTAATGAATACAATCCGTCGATGAAAATGCAGTGCTCTGCTACGTCTTTGACGTGAAATATGTTCTGCTCAAGGATGGTTTGCTCGTCCCATCCGGCACGCATCAACTTCCAGTCCAGCCAAAGCGTCCACAACGGGTCAAAGATTTTGCCCAGAAATTTCAGACTTTTGGGTGCCACGGGTCGGAAAAAATCGAACTCCGGTGCCGCGTCCCGGCCTGATTCGCGCGGAGAGATGATGGAAAGCACGTTTTCCGCGTCGCGGTATTCAAGGAAGTAACGGTGAAACCGGACCAGTTGCTCGATGGTTTCGCAACTGAAATCCGGATCATCGATGGCTTCCACGGCTTGGGCGATAACCGGTTGACCGACCATCCGGCTGTGGCTCGGGTGCCAGCCGCCCGTTCGGTACAGCGGCCGCTCCAGATCGAATAGATTGTATCGGTCATGATAGATCCGGTGCGGAATCCAACCCCGCTCGTCCTGCCACTGGAGTAATTTACGGATTTCATTTTTGGCCAGTTCCGGCATATCCAGTTCAGCACAGGCAATGGCGTGGAAAGAGCTGTCCCACACCCACTGGTTCTTGTAATGCGGCCAAGCCGGAGTAATGTACTCACCGCCGGTGGCACGGTAGTTATTTAGCAGGACTTGCCGAGCATTGTCCCGGAGTTGTTGCTCCTTATTTTCACGCAGTGTTTGTGTATCGTCTATCATCTAAGAAGAATTATAAAGTTCCGCATCGCTTTTGACGAATCGATTTTTTCGGAAAAATTAGTTAGCAAAAATGTTATTACTGGTTGCAAAACGAAAAAAAAGGCCGCTGGCTGGAGGGTGGTTCAAGGAAAAGATCCGACAGACGGATCAAAAGAACCAAACTGCTCCAGCAGCGGCCGTGCAGGGTTTTCACCCGGTGCATATAACCCTTCATCCTACCATGAAGTATGCATTATCCGAGTGCCGGAAGTTTAACTCGCTACTTACAGCTAGTGTGTACCCGGCTAGCAATTGCAGCCGTTTGATATCGGCTGTCGCCGTCAACACGGCGAACTGTCTCCGTGGCAGTCATCTTCATGATCTTCTCTACGACCTCTTGACTGACTGCATCGAGCCCGCCAATGACGTAAAGAGTAGTCGACCCTCCCCTGGAGAATCGCTGCAAATAATTCTCAGTATCCTTGGGGACTCGATCTTTGGCGACGTACAACAGATCGGCCAACCGACCATGTTTGTTGCCGGCCAATGTGCCAGCAACGGACACGTCACTCGGACGACTGCCATTCGCAATTACCGTCCAGTGACCGCTGAAGCACTCCTCACCATGAGGAGTATAGGGGTTCGGTCCGCCCTTCTGGGCAAGTGCAGGGGCCGCGATCATACTGATCGCAGCGATGACGATGACAAACTTCCAGGTACGGTTCATTGGGTGTTCCTTTCGGTAGACTCCCAAAGAACAAGCATACATTACCATTTTATAGTATTTATGTCAATAATTTATACCAGATTCTCAGGTTTGAGGCATAAAATCAGAACGGCAATTATACCCCTAAACTTATACCCGGGATGCACCTTTACGCTCTTAGGGAAAGGAGGTTCTTTGTCGGGTGAGACAAGCCTAGTTTATTGTTGCTGATCCGATCGGTCGCCCGGGCTGATGGTCGCGCCGGGAGCATTCGATTGTACACTTCCGGTTTGCTGGACCGGAGGTGACTGTGGTGGTTCGGTTACAGCATTTTCATCGCTCCCGCTCCTTTTTTGTAGAACCCCTCCACTTAAAACTTTCGCCAGCCATATCTGCAGTGTGCGCACCAGAAAAATTAAGGGGAACACTGAAACCACGTAAATTCTCCCTATTTCTTCGACCCCTTCTAACCCTAAACTGCTTAATATAAACAGATAAGTTACTGTAGGCGGCACTACTACAATGAATGCTGTCGCCATGCGCAGCCAGATCGGGCATTGGTATTTACGGAACGGCACTGCGATAAATGCTAAAATTAAGCCCGATACATATGGAGTAACTATATATGGAATACCCAGCATAAAAATAAAACGAAGATACCCATAGGAGCTAGGAGATCCTCTTCAAAGAGAAGTGCAACCACTAAAAGAGCTGCCAAAATGAGCAGAAACACCCTCCCCGCTTTCCGCCACCGTTTCGCTCCTGCAATAAGCGGCAACACATATGCCATTACCACCAAAGTTAATATGGAGGATATGATTAATGGTGCCGCATGATCATCAGCGGAGCCCAAAAAACCGGTAAAATCACTGTTTAAAATTTCATACCACAGAATTGCCGGTACGAAAGATATAACCAGCCCCACCAAAGAAGCAGTCAAAGGATTGCTGATACGACCATTCATGATCAAATATTAGCGTGCGAATATAATCAGTTTATATACGGATTGTAATAAATACTTCCAAATATCTTGCGGCGTATGTTGTTCAATAGGAAGTTTGGCAAACTTTTGCAACTTGTCGGTGGTTAAGCCCTATCGGGTGGTTTACCACGAGTTTATCGAGTGGCTCGCCATGAGCAAACGAAGTGAGTCGAATGGTGGACTTGGCAGGACTCGAACCTGCGACCTCATCCATGTGAAGGATGCGCTCTGACCGGCTGAGCTACAAGTCCGTGCATAGCCTTACTGTGGTTTCAATGAAAACAAGTTAAACAGAATACCGTAGTCAATCTTCCATAAGGCAGGTCTGTCAAATGGTGGGTCCTAGTGGACTCGAACCACTGGCCTCATCCACGTCAAGGATGCGCTCTAGCCAACTGAGCTAAGGACCCGTACGTACTCATAGTATAGAGTATGCAGTATCGAGTATAAAGTATGTCACGCAACGAATCGAACAAGCAATCACAGTATATTTGTAATTCGACACGGAATCCTGCTCGTGCTTAAATACAAGATATGGAAGAGGGGCAAAAACAACAATCACAGCAACCGGAGCAGCAGTTGCCCCAACAGCCATCGCCGCAGTCTCAGCAGCCTCCGCAACAAACACCGTCGCAGCCACAAACGCAGCAACAGCAGCAAGCGGCAGGTTCATACACTCCGGGTGCTTCGGATCAAACATTGAAACGGGTAAAACAACGGTATCTTGTCTATGGTGGCCTGATGGTATTAGTAATTGCACTGGTCATCGGCGGCGTTTGGTATGGATATCAGTACATAACCTCCGAAAGCATCGTGGAAAAGCAGTCGAGATCGGCCGACTTTGCCACGAACCCTTCTGGCTCACGACCGCCTCTAGACTTTCAGAATATCGTATACACGGACACTTCAGCGGAACAACAGCGTAACGCCGTCTATGCCCGTTCATTCACGGATCCGGCACCAGAGACTCTCATGTCACTCCCGGAAGGAGCGCCCGTTTTTAATTGGTACAACCAAAAGCGAAGCGACTTCGTAAGTTCCCGATATCAGTTCGTGCTAGGCGAAAGCCAGGAGCAGCCCCGGAAAGAATTATGGGTCGGGGAAAATGGCCAGTCACCGGAGAGCGTTTACGAAACTTCAGGGGGCAACGAAATCTTTAATCCAGTCCTCAGCCGCGACGGCACCCAAGTCACGTTCGCCGTAGTTAACGCTAGTGACGGCTACGGATCCAATGTCTCGATATATCAACTGAATACAGCCAGCGGAGAAACGACCCAGGTGTATAACGGGGACAGGGCAAACACATCCCGGTGGTGGACGCCACTGAAATGGATTCCCAACCATAATCGACTGTTCATGAGCAACGGCTCCATAGACCCCACAGCGTATAGCCTACTCAACACCCGGACCGGAGACAGTGCTACAGTAGTCGAAGACCGGCATTCGCTCCGCGGTTTCGCCGCTTCTGCGGACGGGGACAAGTCGGCTTACGTACGTGCTACCAAAGATCGGAATCGCCCGGGAAGTAACGCGCTCCCCCATTACATCGGGGAACCGTACACAGTATATGTACAAGACACGGCCACCAACCAGAAAACCGAAGTTGCGACCAGCGAACAACACGTGTTCAATATCGAATGGGTCGAAAACCGGGAGATTCTTCAGCTTGCTTACACCGATAACAAAACCATCCGCTTTTATGAACCAGCTACAGGCACGGATACCGAAACCTATGTGCATTCGGGTTATGAAATCACCGAGTTATACGCGATATCTGATACGGAGGCAATCATACAAACCGATAATCCTAATGAAAATGCTACTGGATCGATAATTTACGTTAACCTCAAGGAGGATGAAACCACCCGGATTATGGATACCACGCACACGACCAACATACTCGGTGTAACCGGTGAATTACCCGGGGAGTAACGAATACTGACCCGGCCGTTCCTCCGGTTATTCATAGAATCGACAACAATACAATCGTCCGTTAGCTGGGATTGTCATATGTTGTGGGTGTTTTACACGGCTACTTAATCTTTTCCGCTCAGATGAGGACTTACACCTCGTTGTAATCATTGTTAATATTGCGGCTTATTGCTGGGTAAAAGTACGAATTTTATACCCTAGAATTTATTACTATGCCTGACTTTTCCGTTTCAACGCCGTTGAAACGATTCTAAGTGAATTTCAACCCTTTTATTTCCTTCTCGTTTTCGCATTTGTTTTTATATGTTTCCTGTGTGGGTTGCATTTTAAACACCTATTTGTCGAATATACAGATCATATGTAGCATATAACAACTTTTGTCAGACATATAACGTTGTTTTGCCCTGATTTATACTGAGGAATTACCCACCGTAAACTCCAAAAACCGAACAAAACAAAATTACCCACATTTATTGACAAAAGTATTGACATATTGTGCTATTTAGACTATACTCCGTGATTGTGCATTAATATGTGAGGTGCACAGGAGATGAGTACACAACGTAAATTGGCATCGTATCCCCTGTTCTTTGAGCACATCCCTACCGAAGTGCCGCCACAGCAACAGGAACCGAAACGACGCCCGGGCCGTAAGCCCAAGCGTCCACGTTTGCCCCAGCAGAACGTTCTGGAGAACCTGGAGCAATAACCGACAACTGGGTATTACGCCTTTACCCCGCCATTCATCCATGAGTGGCGGGGTTTTTAAGTAATAGGATAAGGACAGAGCTGAAGCGTTTCAGGTTGCGGGAGTAACAGACAAAACCCTTCTCATTTTTAACTTGACGGTGGTCAGACTCGAGATGGAAAACCGAAAAGAATCTCTAGTCTCAACAACTTATACCCCTCGATTGGACTTGGGTGGAAAGTCCCGAAACCGACTTTTTGGGACTTTTCCACAGCTTTCCACTTGCATTTGGCTCTGGGAAATGACAATATGTAGTCATGGTACGAACAAAACAGCGTACCATTACAGTGTGATGTGAACTTGTTGTTTGCGGAAAGAAGGAGCGTAAACACCTATGGAGTGCCCGTTTTGCCGGCATAAAAAAACGGAGATTTATAATTCCCGGCAAAGTAGCGGGCGCTCTTACGTGTGGCGGCGGAGACGTTGCAAGAACTGCCACAATCCCTTCACCACCCATGAGGCAGCCGATCTTGGATTTCTCACTATAGCAAAACGGGATGGCGCACAAGAGCCGTATATCCGTTTAAAGTTAATTTTCAGCATCTATCAGGCATGTGGCTATGATGAAGCTTATTTGGAGACCATAGAAACCCTGGCAAATACCATCGAGGGTGACATTCTCGATTTACAAAAATCCACTATCGCTACCGGAGAAGTGGCTGACGCTATCCTGACCGTGCTCAAACGCTACGATCCGTCCATGTTTATGCGGTACCTTTCCCACCGCAACGATTTCACCAGCATGCAGCAACTGAAACAGCAGTTGCAGGAACTTTAAATTAAGCGTATTTGTATCCCGTAGAATCTGTACGACTACTCGTTCTCCGTGCTTTCCTCTGATTTGTCTTCGGAACCTTCGGTAGTCTCTTCGGTTTCTTCGTCTTCTTCAGTGCCGTGCTCGGACGCGACTTGTTCCTCGGCATCCGCTTCGATCTCCTCTTCCAGTTCTTCCAGTTCTTCGTCACTTCGCGGCGGATCGATCTTGACGACCAACTCGTCTTCTTCAGCCAAAATAGTAACGCCATCGGGCACGTTCAGATCACTGATATGTAGGGCGTCATTGATTTCCGTAAGCCCTTCCAGATCAACGGTAAAGTTCTCGGGCAGTTTGTCCGGTAGCGACCGGACTTCGACCGTTTCCAGGTTTTGCACCAAAATGCCGTCCTGCTCATAGGTGGCTGGGGCGTCGTTTTCCAGGTGGATCGGGATCTCGGCATCGATCTCCTCGTCCATTTTGACTTTGTACAAGTCGAAATGCTGCACATCGCCGGAGAGCGGCTCGTGCTGGACGTCCACGAATAGCGTATTAACCGCTGTGTCCTCATCAATCGTAAGGCTGATCAACCGGTTGGCGCCGGCGGTCATGAATGCTTCTTCGACTTCCTTGGCTGGAATAGCAATCGATTGGGCATCTTCTCCCTGACCATACATCACCCCGGGAGTCATACCGTCCGCGCGGAGCGAAGCTGCCGACTTTTTGCCCGGCTCACGCGTCTTGGCTTGCAGTGTTACGTCCTGCATGTATCCAGTTCCTCTCTTGAATATTCGAGTAATTATTATACATATTTCCAGCGCACGGGACAACAGTCAAGAGAAGTATGGAACAGGTTCGCATGTTAAGGGTGGGCATTGAAGAGTTGATCTCAAAGTTACTGCGTGTCGTGTGTTACGTGTTGCGTGTTGTTTCTTTTGCTGCCGTTCCGGATGCGGACCATACTGATCGTAACAACCAATGTCAGCAATAAAACAAAGAAGCCAATATAGCCGTTGCCGAAAATAACCGCCAGCCCGATAGTCGCGGCTACCGCGTAAAGATATCCGACGACTTGTCGTTGGCTTAAGCCCGAGTCCAGTAATTGATGATGTATGTGCCCTCTGTCAGCCATAAACGGTGATTGGCGCTTCAGCAAGCGTCGACTGACTGCCCATACGCCATCGATGATGGCCACTCCAAGCACGAGAACACCGACACCGATCTTGGCACTTCCGTAAATTGCCAACACAGCCACAATCAATCCGATGGTATACGCGCCACTATCGCCCATCAAAATCGAAGACGGATGCCAGTTATACACCAAAAAGCCCGCGCACGCGCCGGCGAGAATCAAAGCCATTAACGACACCGACGACCCCACAGCTACCGGTACGATTCCGAATCCGACTATAATTGCTATCACAAGCGCGGTAATAGCGATCACTCCCGAGGCCAGACCATCCATCCCGTCCAGAAAATTGATGACATTAATAACACCGACGATCCACAGAATACTTACCGCATTAGCAAGCGGGATCAGGTTAAATTCGAAGTCGGCTATCTCCATGGGTATACGTAGACCATCCAGGGCGATCAATCCTTCCGTGAACGGATTGGTTAGCGCCACGATACCGAGACCGCCGGCAAGCACGAGCCCGGCCGCGACAACCTGTCCGGCCAATTTCACCCATGCATTCAAACCCTTGATGTCATCCAATAGTCCGAGCACGAACACGATGCCCGCTCCACCTAATAACGCGACAAAAGGCCGGGTCATCGGGAAAAACAACAAAAACGGCACCAAAAATCCAAGTACGATCGCGACGCCGCCGAGTCGAGGTAATGGCGCGCTATGAATCTTGCGAGCCGCCGGCATATCGATAGCACCGATCCGCCGCGCCAGTTGTCGCATAATCGGTACGGATACCACAGTTACCGTGAACGCAAGCAAAAACGCAAGAACGTGGTTAGCCACGGGTATTCCTTTCGGTGTGTTTAGGTTTTGAAAGTTGGAACGTGAAAGTTGGAATGTATAAATAGGAATCGGGACTTAGAAATTTGAAATTCGGGAATCGCACACTGGAGGTTGCGAGTTGTGTATTGCATTGTAAAAACGAAAACCGAATCATACATCACCCGACTTGCGCTAATAATGTATATGTTATGACAAGCGTAAAAACATTAAGCACCACAGCGGATATAACCAGAAAGAAACTGGCGATGCGGCTTTTCTCAAAGCTCATAGCTGCCAGAATGATGTTGCCTGCTGTTACGATCAGGCTGAAGAGACCATATCCGTAAATCAGCCACCACTCGCCCAGCCGGAATTCAGTCCCGCTGGTGTACTCGAACGGCACCACGAAACCGGTCGGCCGGAGTTGGAACCCGAGCAAAAGCCACTCCATCACGAACAACCCGATCGCCGCCCACACAAACCACCGGACAAACCTGTCCTGGAAAATCCGTTGTTTCTTGATCGCGTTCCACGGGCGTTCAAGCAGCAGACTTCGGACATCGATACTCATAAGGCGCATTATACCGCTGGATCAGATTGGACGCCACCTCCCTTTGACACAACAAGCAACGTGCCATGGGGGCAGCAAGTGTTTAGATATATCGATTGACATCGCAGTAACGCTTATGCTGTAGTGGTGACAATATATAATCGGGAGAGTTGAAATGGAAATACAAAAAAATGGCGATTCGGTTTCGCCACAGCAGACCAATACACAGAATCCACCAACACCGCCGGATCAAAACACAGTTAATAACACCGGGGCCGATAATGTTAATGCGAACCAACAACCGGCTGGTGCATCCGCTACTCAACCCGATAGTGTCGGTTCAACATCAGCGCCGGAATCATCCGCTCCGCAAGCCAGCACCGCACCGGGTGCAAGCGTGGATCCAGACCCGGAACTTGCCTCCGCACAGCAGCCTCAATCCGGCGCGGATGGCGACTCGATGGTACCGCCCCCATCATTTACTCCCAACCCCGCTTCGAACGGCGATACTTCCAAGCAAACCAAGGCCTACTTGGTGAAATATGCATTGTACCTCATCATAACCGGTACCCTGGTCAGTCTTGTTATATCCTTCTTTAGCGGAATCGTAGAATCGATCGGCATGGAAAGCGCCGGCAGCGGATGGGCGGCCGAATTTGCCTACCGGGTCTCATTGGCACAGCTTTCAACGGCCATGGTTTTCGTGGTGGCATTTTGGTTTTTGGCACGACAGTGCTACAAAACCGAACGTGAAACACCCGAGGTAAAGCAGCACCGATGGCGAAAAGGACTTTTGGGGGTTTTTCTGATCATCATCGGACTTTCAGCGCTCAGTACCGCTGTTACATTGGTATACACTATCGTTTCCCTGATCGCCAGCATCGGCGTAACGAGCGCTGACGGCTTAGAAGTTACCAAAAGTATAATCAGCCATCTGTTCGGCGTATTTGTCCTGACTTCCACGTTCATGCTGTATATACAGGATTACAGCAGTCAACGAATGCACGATCTGTTACGGAAATTACATCATTACGGACTGCTTGTCGCCATACTCGTACTCGTAGTACTGTTTATGGTCATGCCGCTCAGAGGACAACGGGATAGCTTTATTGACGGCATAACCAGCGACGACATAGATACGTTACACGAGCAAATCGATGACTACACCTTAGAGAATGATGAGCTTCCTGAGCAACTGAGCGATATTGAAGTCGGCGACGATCTGGAGGAACGGTTGGACGATTACGAATACACGGCCAATACCACCAGTTTTGAAATTTGCGCTGAATTCCGAACCGATACCACCGGAGAAGAGAGTAACGACAATCCGATCGAGGATGCACTGTACAGCTCCGGTTTACGAACCTCCACTCCTGATGAAAACGATCCGGATCATCACGAAGAAGGACGTGAGTGCTTCGAGTACGATGCGCTTGGCGTTAGCAGCTTTGGCAGTTCGAATTCAAGTCTCTTCGAGCAACAACGGCAAAA
>CAZAXT010000006.1:0-4890 GCA_964489295.1 uncultured Candidatus Saccharibacteria bacterium
GAGTATAGTTTGCGGCTATATATGAACATGTAGGTAGCTTGTCAAGGCACGCCGCATTGGTCTGGGTCCATCACACCGGTTGATGCGGCATACACCGCTGTCACTCGGTCTGATCTCCACCCCACACCAATCAGATGGTTTTACACTACCATTTTTTGGTGTTAGTGTCAACTGTTTTGCAATGTTATTAAAGTATAGTCAATACTCTTATGGTTTTTGGGCATTCCAGAGGAGTAAAACGACATCATTCAGTATTGAAAATTCGTGGTTATTGATCGGCGTCCGTAGGGTATAAATTATCCGGTGTACCGCCGTGCGACCGCAAGTGCCTGATCGATCTGCTCGGTACGGACGACAAGGTTTTCGCCAGCATCCAGCCGATATTCACCAAGGATGTCCTGCAGGGCGTCGATTTCATATATATTCGGCTGTCTCCCCAGACGGTGTTCCAGCGCGTGTTCAGCCGCACGCCATACGCTGTCCGTTTGAGGACCGGGCATAGCGGTAACTTCATATCCATCTCCGGTTTCAATAATATACCCCGTCTGGCGTCCTACTTCGTCGGATACATCTTCTGGCGTGGCTTCCGGTGCCGCTTCAGGAGTCAGATCTATCGTCTCTGGAGCCGGTGAGCTACTGCCGCCCACTCCATTACCCACGTCACCGCCGCCTTGGGTGAAACCCTGGATTTCCTGGCTGATCTTATAGGCTCCGTACACGGCGGCCGCACCGATCGCGAGCTTGATAAAGGTTCTTTTGTGGCGTTCAGCTTCTTCGAGAGTTTGCCAGCGCATCTGCGCCCCGGTTACGACCCACGGCAGGAAATTTTTGGTTTTTTCACGGCAGGTGTTGATAAATTGATGGAGGCGGGAAACTTCCTCGTGTTCAACCACGGATTCGGGTCGCTCCGGCGATGCTTCGTGAGCGTTTGCGGCCTCATGCTCGCCTTCCGCGTCATGATCCGCGGTAAACCCAACACCCGGCAGTTCACCCGCCTCGAGCATATCCACATATTCCAGCATCGGGTCATAGTTACCCTCCCTGTCGAGATACCGATCGGGAATGACGGCATCAGGATGATTCGCATCAGTGGATAGTCCGCCTTCTACGTCCAAGACTATGACACCTTTATCGTCCACTTTCCGGCTCTTTTCTATGAGTGCATCGATCGCTTCTTCCGGGTCAGGGTTATGAGCGGGATCGAGCACGGCTTCGTACTCGTCCATTGAGAGACGCTCATTCTCCCAGTCGCCGATGATGCCGTCGGAGAGCAAGACCAACCGGTCGCCGAGCTGTAATTCTATAACACCTACGTTGTGCTCGGTGTCCACCTGAAATGATTGATTGCCGTTCAGTGAGTTCGTAAGTACATTCGGTTGTTGAGCAAGACATTCTTCACGAGTGATAAATTCAGCCTTGCCATCACGCATCCGGAGCAAGCCGCTGTCACCGGCACTGGCATAGGCTGCCATTTCTTTGCCTTCGGCGTCCCGGAAACGGTGAAGGATAGTGGCAGTCGTCACCATGCCACTGAGTGCAGGGTTATTTTCCTGTTTTTCATTGAGCTCCTCATTGGCAACGATCAGCGCCGCTTCCATGAAACGTTGGTTGTCTTCAGCATCGGCAGGGTCAATGTTTATCTCGCCCGCTTTCAGCTGTCGTGCTCTGTTTTCTATGAAATCGGCGGCGGTTCGACTCGCGACATCCCCGCCCGGACCACTTCCCATACCATCGAATACGCCATACATACCGAGTTCGTCGTTACGGAGCATAGTGTCTTCGCTTGTATGGCGTGGCGCTTCTCTTCCCTCTTTTGGCACATTCCTCTCTGCCGAGGTGATACGAAGCGACTCGCGTACTTCTCCTGCTTCAGCACCAGGGCGTGGGACGTTCGGTCCCGGTACGCGCCTCTTCTCGCCTCCGTAGGGCGATAAGCCATGATCCAATGTCGTAGTATACGTGCCGTCGTAATCACGGTCCGTGACGGACTGTATATATACGATGGTTTCGGTATCATTAAAATAATCGGCTTGCTCATAACCCATGAAACAACTCCATCTACCCTATTTTATTATAAAACAATTCGTTATAAATGAGTATGTGTCAACAATGCTCGCTTTTTTGTTGCTCTCATAAGCTGGCATATGGAATTGAAAAATTGAAAAAAATTTCGCCCGCCCGGGGAGGCGGACGTGGTTCAGAATGACGACTCTGAGGTCTTTAATCATGGTTTGCCATTCTGATCCGCCGGCTGACGGAGAAGAGTTTGCCCCACCTAATGCGTCATACGTACTACATTATGCTCCATACTCCCTTCTGTATACTCCATGTTGTTCCATTTTTACTCTTCACCCTGCATAACATCCACCACCACGACCGACGTGTCATCGGCTTTGCGGCTCATGTCAGCCAACGCCCGGGCCGCGTCTTGCGGCGGGACGCCCGAAATCGCCTGCTGGTATTCCTCCCGGCTGAGTCGCTGCTCGTCGCTGTCACCGCTGATGCCATCAGAGAAGAACACCAGCCGATCTCCCGGATCCACTGCTAACACTCCGTATTGACGCACGCCGCGAAGCACGTTTCCACGGGCATTCAACGCATTGTGTAACACATTACCGTCCGCTTCTTCTTCGGTCACGAATTTGATGTGATTGTCATAACGACGGAATAAGAACAATCCCGTATCACCGACGTGGGCGTATGCCAGACACAGATCGTCTTCACCGCGGTACAGATGGCCAATGGTGGCGGTCGTGCCCATATCACTACTGAGAGTACCGTCTTCGGAAAGCCGTTGCTGCAACGCTTCCTGGGCCTCCATCAATGCTTCCCTCGCCGTGTGTCCGGCTTGGTGAAAAGTCGTATCCGCCCGGCTCGAATCACGGGTATAGAACTGTTCCACCGCGTCACTGACAACCCGGCTGGCCACATCTCCGTCACCACTGCCGCCGATACCATCAAACACCCCGAACAACCCAAAATCTTCCCGGATCAATACCGTATCTTCATTGGTCGTGAATTCATCTTTTGGTGCATTGATGTAACCGACATCGAATCGCATGAGTCCCACCCTGTTATCTACTTCGCTGCGTCCCACAATGGCGCCATAATATTCCGGTACCGCGTCGCTGACTCCTCGTTCACATTACCAACGAAACTGGCTCCCCAGAGATTGTCCTGGAATAGCTTGGTAAAGGCAGCAGCCGCCTCGTCCAGACTGATGTCATCCAGCAATCGGTAAAATTCGTCGAATTCCTCGTATTGGTCATTTTCGAAAAACATGTCGTAATAGTTGAGCAGGCTGCCGGCCGTCTGATGCCCGCGAGCTCGCCCGCCCCGTAGCAACCGTTTCACCCGGTCAAATTGTTTCAGGGAAATATCGCCGTTTTGGGCCTGCTGGATTTTTTCGACGGCAAGCGTGAAGTACTCTTCGGCATGGGCGGGAGATACCGGACCTCCGAAATTCCACGCGCTCCCGTGAATATCGCGTCCCACGCCCATACCCAGATCATAGACCAAACCCCGGTCACGAGCTTCGCCGAACAGCGTGGCGGAAAAACTACCCGATAGAGTTTCGCTCATGATCCGAGCCGCTACCAATTCCCGATACGGAAATGATGTCGTGTAACGCGAAGAAAACCGGTAGTAAATTTGCGGCATATCCCGGTATTCGACGATCGGTTCACTCAGTTGTTTTCTGTTGACATACGGCATATCAAGCCGCTGGCCACGAGGCAAATCGACGTTCAAATGCGGCAGGATTGCGTCAAAATCGATATCCCCCGCGATAAGAAACCGCATGTTGTCTGCGATATGTGTATATTCGAACCAGTAGCGTAAGTCGTCAGTGGTTATACTGGACAGCTGGTCGCGGCGCTGTTGGTAGGTCGGCATGCCATAGGCGGCCGCTCGTAAGTTGTCATTAACCGCTCGACCGGGGTCCGATATATCATTGTCCAATTCGTCGGCTACGTTATTGAGCTCGCTCGTCAGTTCCTTGCCGGGGAACGTCGGCTCGGTAATCTGGATGGCGATCAGTTTGGCGATACGCTCGGCTTCGAACGCGGCGCATTCGTATTCGTATATCAGATTCTCATCCGATGTAGAAGCGTTGTGAAAAGCGCCGTTTTTCTCTACTTCCCGGGAGAATTGCCGGGATTTTGAATACGTCCGATTGGTAAACATCATGTGTTCCATGACATGCGGCAACTCAAATTTCTGCCAATCGCCCAGATCGAAGCCGGCACGAAACTCGACCATCATGTTGACGACATCGACCCCAGGGACGTGAAGTACTAATCCTTTGGCGCCGTTATCCAGCTCGACTTGTCTGACCGTGTGTTTCACTACACTAAATTCTAAACCCTAAACCTTGAATACGAAACAAATTCCAAATCCGAAACCCGTATGACATGAATATTTCATATTGAGAACATTTGATATTCGAATTGTTTTGAATTTCGGATTTCATACTTCGTACTTCATTCTCCATGCTCCAAAAATTTACCCTTAATCCTCTTTCTTTTTCACCGCGTCCTTAAACTGTTTCCCCCGGTCCTTGTAGCTCTCAAACATGCCGAAGCTGGCGCAGGCGGGGCTTAAGAGCACGACATCGCCGTCTTCAGCGTAATTGGTCGCTTCGTCCACGATGCCGGGCATAGAGTCGCCGCCGCGGGAGTAAGCCGTGAACCCGGCTTTATCCAAAGCGGCCCGGATGCGCTCGGCTTCATCGCCGATCAACACCACGTGTTTGACGTTCGAGTCCGCGACCTCCCGTGCGAGCTCATCGAAATCAGCACCTTTGCTGGAGCCGCCAAGAATGAGCACCCGGGGCTCACTGAAACTATGGATGGCAGCGATGGTCGGCATGGGATTGGTCGAGAAAGAGTC
>CAZAXT010000006.1:4990-16480 GCA_964489295.1 uncultured Candidatus Saccharibacteria bacterium
CAGGTCAAGCGCGGGTGTGCCGATGTTGCCGCCCACATGCACCCGTTCCCCCGCCTGCTCAAGTATGCGGGCAATCAACGTCGTCGTGGTTCCTTTGCCCTTGGTGCCGGTGACGCCGATAACGTTCCGGGTCGGGCAGACACGGAAGAATTCATTGGTCATGGTGGTGATTTTGGTTTCGTCCAATTCCGGATTGGCAGCCAGTATTGTATCCGGGTGCAACCCGGGAGTGCGGAATATTACATCGAACTGCTCCAGATCCTGGAGATACCGGTCACCCAACTGAGTCTTGACTCCACGCGACACCTCGAGCTCCGGATTTTGATCACACACAGTGATCTCTACAGGGTTTTGTCCTGTTTCTTCATCATACTCCGTACTACGCACTCCGTACTTCTGTATATACCGGAGCGTCGCCCGTCCTTCTTCCGCGAAACCGACGATCGCCACCTTCACCGTCTATCCCGTTGTCTGGTGTGAGGCTTGGTGTTCGGGCGCATCAACCAACCCGCACTTTTTGTATTTCAAACCGGACCCGCACGGGCACAATTCATTCCGGCCGACTTTCTCGGATTCTGACTTCCGGACAGTCTGGTTCTGCTGCTCACCTCCGCTATTACCGCCTTCGATCCGGGCATTTTCAGCGGCCCGGGTCAGTTCGGTTTCGGTTTCTTCGACCTGTTCCCGTGGCACGAGCCGGAAAATGGTAGTCGCCACCTCCCGGTCGATACTCTCCATTAACTGATTAAACATGGTGTGGGCCTCTTTCTTGTACTCGACGAGCGGGTCCTTCTGGCCCACGCTCCGGAGATGGATACCCTCGCGCAAATGATCCATGCTTTCCAGGTGTTCCATCCACAACCGGTCCAACGCCTGTAGATACACTTGCCGCTCCAGCTGCCGCATCGTGTCTTCACCGAATTCCTGTTCCCGTTGTTCATACAACTCTCCGGCTTGCTCCATCAGCTTCGCGGACAACTCTCCGTCGGCAACGTCATGCAATCGTTCATAATCCACGGGCAGGAAGGTTTGCAGCCACTGCATCAGGGCATCCCGGTCGAGCCGGTTGGTTTCATCCGCGGTATGGGTGCGGATCAGATACTGGATTTCGGTCTCGATCATCCCCAGGATTTCTTCCTTGAGCGGCTTTTCTTCCAAAATCTCCCTGCGGCGGGCATAAATGGTTTCGCGGTGGCGGTTCATAACGTCGTCGTACTGGAGCACGTTTTTCCGTTGATCGTAGTTGTGTGACTCGACCCGCTTCTGAGCGCTTTCCAGACTCCGGGAAACCATCTTGCTCTCGATGGGCGTTTTCTCGTCCACGCCGACCGAATTCATCAGACCGCCCATCCGGTCACCGCCGAAGACGCGCATCAGGTCGTCTTCCAGGCTAACGTAAAACTGGGTACTGCCCGGATCGCCCTGCCGCCCCGAACGCCCCCGGAGCTGGTTATCGATCCGACGGGCTTCGTGGCGTTCGCTGCCCAGCACATGCAAACCGCCCAATTCGACTACCCGGTCGTGGGCGTTCTGCCACTCCTCTTGCGTGGTGGCGTCATCCGGATCGCCGCCCAGTACGATGTCGGTTCCCCGGCCGGCAATGTTGGTGGCCAGGGTCACCGCCCCTTCCCGGCCGGCCCGGGCGATGATTTCGGCTTCGCGCTCGTTGTTTTTGGCATTGAGAACCTCGTGCGGTATACCCCGTTCTTCCAGCATGCGGCTTAATTGCTCGTTCTTCTCGATCGACACCGTGCCCATCAAGACCGGCTGTCCCTTTTCGTTCCGGGCGGCTACGTCATCAATGATGGATTCGAATTTGCCGTTTTCGGTCTTGTAAATCCGGTCTGAAAGGTCCTGGCGGATCACCGGTTCATTAGTCGGGATAATCGCCACGTCCAGGTTATAAATACTCTGGAATTCCTCCTCCTCGGTCTTGGCGGTTCCGGTCATGCCGGCCAGCTTGTCATACAGGCGGAAGTAGTTCTGGAAACTGATGGTTGCCAGCGTGGTCGACTCCTGCAAGACCTGCACGCCTTCTTTGGCCTCGATTGCCTGGTGAATGCCTTCGCTGAATCGACGACCGGGCATCAGGCGGCCGGTAAATTCATCCACGATGATGACTTCACCCTGGCGAACCACATAGTTTTTGTTACTGATAAATAACGCTTTGGCTTTCAGGGCTTGCTCAAGGTGGAAAATCGACTGGACGTGTTCGGAGTCGTAGAGGTTATCGATACCGAGCGTCTGCTCGACCTTACTCACCCCGTTCTCGGTCAAAGATACGGCCCGCTGTTTCTCATCCACCGTGTAATCCTGATCCTGCTGCAACTGGCCCGCGATCCGGGCGAACTGTTGGTACGTATTGACTTGTTTGCTCCCCGGCGCGGAGATGATCAGCGGCGTCCGGGCTTCATCGATCAGGATCGAATCCACTTCATCGACGATGGCGAAGTGCAATTCCTGCTGGACAATGTCCTCCTTGCTGGTGGCCATGTTATCCCGTAAATAATCAAACCCGAACTCGTTGTTGGTACCGTAAACGACGTCGCAGTCGTACACTTCCCGTTTGGACGCGCTGCGGAAATGTTGCAGGCGCGGATCTGAATGCGCCTCGTCGATCACTTCGGGGTCGTAGATGTAGGCATGGTTACCGTGGACGATCGAACCCACTGACAATCCCAGAAAGTGATATATTTGTCCCATCCAACCGGCGTCACGCCGGGCCAGATAGTCGTTGACCGTGATGATGTGGGCACCTTTACCTTCCAGCGCGTTGAGGTAGAGTGGCAAGGTGGCAACTAGTGTCTTACCTTCACCGGTTTTCATCTCGGCGATGTTGCCCTGGTGCATGACAATGCCGCCCAGCAGCTGGACGTCGAAATGACGCTGTCCCAGCGTACGTTTGGCCGCTTCCCGTACGACAGCGAACGCTTCGGGCAACAGGCCATCCAAAGTCTGGGTTTCTTCGGCTATAGCGGTTTTGAATTCTCCGGTTTTAGCAGCCAGATCGTCATCGGTCAATTGCGAGACAGCGGCTTCATGGCTGTTGATTTCTTCTACGAGCGGCCAGAGTTTCTTCAGCTGTTGCTCGGCCGCATCGCCGAATATACGGGTCAGAAATTGCTGTACGTTCATTCGCTCATGGATCCAATCTTGTTATAGCTGTACGTCTGGTGCGCAAACCCACATTATAGCGGATACGTCCGGCGTGCTAAAAAACCCGCTTTCCAAAAGAAACTGAGTCCCGGGCTATTTGCGTTTCCTCTTGTTCTTTTTGCCGAACGTGCGGTTCGCTTCTTCATCGTTTTCGTTCCCATCTTCATCGTTTTGCTGCCGGTTACGGACAAAGGCGGGAACGTCAAAATCGTCATCATCTCCTGAGAAAGACCAGACATCGGACTCCTCCGATGATGCTCCCGCCGGTGTTTCTTCTTCCAGATTAATGGCGTGGTCAGTTATGTCATCATCGGTGACGGCCTCGCCTTCATTGGGTTTGTTGAAGTATGCCAAACCGCTGGCGGGTTCGCGTTCGGCCGGTAGTGCGTCGAAACCGGTCGCAATGACCGTCAGGCGGAGTTCGTCTTCCAGGTTCTCATCAATGGTAGCACCGAATATGATGTTGGCGTCGGGATCAATGGCCGAGGTAATGGTTTCGGCAGCTTCGTTAATCTCGTGCATACCCATATCACGGCCACCGGTGACGTTGAAGAGCACGCCGCGAGCACCGTCGATCGAAACTTCCAGCAAGGGCGATTCGATGGCTTCGCGGGCCGCGGTGACCGCCCGGTCCTCGCCGCTGCCGCTGCCGATACCCATCAAGGCCGAGCCGGCGTTATTCATAACTGAGCGTACGTCAGCAAAGTCCAGATTGATCAATCCGTGTACCGTGATCAGATTGGAGATACCCTGCACTCCCTGCCGCAGCACATCATCAACGACGGAAAACGCCTCCAGGAGCGGTGTCTTGCGGTCGATAGTCTGAAGCAATCGATCATTGGGGATTGTAATCAGGGTGTCGACGCTTTTACGCATCCGTTCGATGGCGCTGTCGGCATTGGCCCGACGGGTTTCGCCTTCGAACGCGAACGGACGGGTCGCGAACCCAACCGTAAGAATGCCTAGCTCGCGAGCCGCCTCGGCGACTAGCGGAGCGGCGCCACTGGCAGTACCGCCGCCGGCGCACATCATGATGAAGGCCATATCGGTACCTTCCAGTGCCTGTTTGATCTCCTCCATGGACTCTTCGGCCGCCTGTTGGCCGACGCCAGGATCAGCACCGGCACCGAGCCCCCGGGTGGTCTCTTTCCCTATATGGAGTTTGGTAGCCGCTTTGGAGTTGTCCAATGCCTGGGCATCAGTGTTCACGGCCACGAATTCAACGTTTTCCACGCCCATGTCGATCATGCGGTTGAGCGCCTCGCCACCACCGCCGCCGAGACCCAATACTTTGATCCGGGCGAATGTTTCTACGCTTGGTACTACTTCGGGCATAACGTCGTATCTCCCATTGATTCTTATGCCAGTATAACTGATGTACTCGCATTCGCAAATAATGTGTTCGATGGTTTTCCCATTACATACACAATGTACGCATCGTCACAGGCGGTTATGAATCTGGGTATAATGTGTGTACAAAAGTTAGAATATAGAACTGGAAAATGGAATTCAGAAGTTAGATACAGGGTTGAAAATTGTTTGTAGCGCCTGAAACCGATTTATCAGCCACGGAACCGGTCGAGAATACCACCGAACACGTTCCGTATGCCCGATATGAAAGATTGCAGCTCTTTGCCGCCGGATGAGGCGGCTTCGGCATGCATATCCTCCAGCATCAACCCGACCGCCGTAGCGAATTCAGGGTTTTCTATCTTGTCCACGATACCGGAGAATCCGCGGGGCATTTTGACGTGTGCCGGAAGTCGCAGGTGATGTTTAGCGAACTCGGTCAATCCATGAAGATTGGCTCCGCCGCCACTGAATATGGCACCGCCGGGCAACATGCCGTCCCGCTTGACTTTCTTGAGTTCCGCATTGACCAAATCGCACAGTTCTTCGAGCCGTGCCTGGGCGATCGAATTAACCTCGGCGGTCGCGACCTGCAGTAATTCCCCGTTCATTTCCGGAACGGAAAACGATTCGTTTTTGTGGGCGTTCTCCGGATCGGCATCGATGTGCTCCAGCTTAATTTTTTCAGCGGTCTCTATCTCGGTTCTGAGGCCAATAGCGATATCGTTGCTGATATGGGCCGACCCGACAGGCAGAATCGCCGTATGCACGAGTTCCCCTTCATCGAAAACAGCTACTCCGGTCGTGTGCGTGCCGATGTCGATGGTAGCGCATCCCACCTCCTTGTCCTGATCGCTGGCAGTCGTCCGGGCGGCCGCCAACGGATTCGCCACATGGTGCCGGGCATTGAGCCCGGCCTGGGTCACGCTACGGGTGGTATTTTTCAAAAACGGCGTCGAAGCGGTTACCAGGCACGTATCAACCTCGAGCCGCATACCGTGCATACCGACCGGATCTTTGACGTACTCTTGCCCGTCAACCGTGTATCGCCGGGGGAAGATCTGGATAATTTCCCGGTTAGGCGGCAGCTGCATAACCGTTGCCGCTTCTTCAGCCCGGGCCAGATCCTGGGCGGATATCTCCCGGTCATTGCTGCCGATAGCTACGATACCCCGCGACGCGGCGGAAATAATATGGGTTCCGTTGACACCGACCGTTGCTCCGTCGATGGCTACACCGGAGATCCGCTCCGCTTCATCGACCGCGGCCGTAATCGCGCTGACCGTATTTTCAATATCCACTACCGTTCCCTTGCGAACTCCGTGGGATGGGGCGCTTCCGACCCCGATCACACTGGGTGCGGGCGCGTCCTCTTCATGCACGCCGATAACACACCGAACCGTGGTAGAGCCGATGTCTATGCCGATTGCAGCCGGTAGATTTTGTGTTTGTGCCATGATTTACCCGTATTATACGTGTTTTGTACAGATTCGTACAGGTTATGGCTATTGGTGGGTCTTATGTATTTGGGTTTTGAAATTAAATTGTCGTATAACCGATATGCTACCGGGCGGCACCTCTTGATTCGGCTGAAGCCACGTTGCGTGCATCGGATGGAACGACGACCACGCCCACAGTAATGCAAAGGAACGCGATCGTGGTAAAGATATCGGTTACCAGGTATGCCGCGGCAGTGGTGACATAGTTGTGCATCGGACCCGAGAAATACAGCAGAATCAACCCCACGCCAAGGAGGTACGGTCGCTGTTTCAAGCTGCCCTCCGCCCGTCGGGCCGAACGGATGAAGAAATACGCCAACGGCAAATAGGTTATGGTCGTCACCAGTGCGGTCAGAACACTGGTCGTTGGATGTGCGTTGAATTCGGTAATGTTAAGCGTCGCATTATAAGTGGATTCCGGAGCGAATATCGTGTTGACGATCGTCGCTATGACCACGATTCCGATAAATATCATGAATATCCGCCGTTCATGTGGGAGAAACGTGTGCGTAAAACTCGCGACCAACCTAGCCAGGTAGGCGGTCGCCGTAAATACCATGATATGGGCGACTACATATCCGATTTGCATCGCTTCTGAAAAAATAGCGGGCTCGAAGTATAAAATAATGTGCGGTATCGACATTATGCAAAAGAAAACGGCGTGCAGCAGTAAAAACTTTGACCAATAGTAATTTTGCGGCAGTACGTTTCTACGCCGATTGTGCCGATACGTCGCGAACCACGCAATAGACGCGATCACGAATTGTGCCAGGATTGATACGCCGGTAATCGATATAGGACCCATAATGAAAAGCGGTTTTCGTCAATACGGAGTGTACTATAAACATAAGCACAATACAATTACTGCCATACACCATAGTTTGCGTAATGCCTACAGCATACGTAACTGGTACGTATTTGTCAGGATCAGGTCAGAATCTCGTAGCCGTCTTTGGTTACCAATACCGTGTGCTCAAAGTGAGCGCTTAAAGAGTGGTCATGAGTCGTGACGGTCATGCCGTCGGATTCGGTATAGACTTCCTTGCCCCCGAGCGTAGCCATAGGCTCGATGGCTATCGTCATGCCTTCCTTAAGCATGGAACCGGTGCCGGCCATACCGAAATTGGGAATTTCGGGCTGTTCGTGTACGTTATGCCCTACCCCGTGACCGACCAGCGTTTCCACGATAGCCAGGTTGTCCCGTAATAACCGCCGCTGGATACTGTTACCGATATCCCCGACCCGGGCGCCGGGCGCAACTTGATCAATACCGGCATAGAGCGATTCTTCCGTAGCTTTGAGTAAAGTACGGACTTTGCCCGGCGGCTTTCGTGCTCCGGCCACGACCGTAACGGCGCTATCAGTGATCATACCCTCATACACAATACCTACATCTATACTGACCAGGTCATCTTCCTGGATAACATGGGAACCGGGAACCCCGTGCACGAGTTGGTCATTAACCGATATGCAGACGACATCCGGGAATCCCATGTATCCGGCGAAGGCCGGCTCTCCACCCTGGTCGTGGATTTTTTGGCGCATCACATCGGCCAGTTCCTTGGTCGAAACACCGGGGACGATCGCTTCAGCCACTTCATCGCGGACGGTTTTCAGAATCCGACCACTTTCGCGTATCGCCTCGATTTCTTCAGGAGTTTTCGGTTGCATGAAGGGCGCGTTCCAAATCGCGGGTTACGTGTTCGATGTTGTTACCGCCGTCAACTTCCACTAAAACGCCGTGTTGTCGGCAATAATCGATCGCCGGTTCGGTATGTTCGTAATATTCCTGCCACCGGTTCTCCCATGCTTCGCGGTTATCATCCGTGCGGCCGCGATCCTGGATACGCTGCCAGGATTCGTCCTTGTCGACATCCAGTGCCACAACGGTATAAGCGGAAATGTCATAGTCCGGCGCGATCCGGCCGAATTCCTGTGATTGGTCGAGCCGCCTGGGGAATCCGTCCACGATGACCGATATATCGTGTTGCTGGATTTCTTCAACGACCACTCTGGTGACATGTTCCGTCGGCAACAGTTCACCGGCATCCATCAATCTTTTGATCTCCGGATCGACCGTCTCCCGTAACAATTGACCGATGGAAAAGGTATGCCACCCATGACGGGATGCCAGAATCCGTGATTGGGTGCCTTTTCCCGCTCCTGGCGGACCGGTCAATAATATGATGTGTTTATCCATGTGTCTTCCTTGGTGTTTGCTGTGAAATATATGCCCACTCAGTACACTCTTCTAACGTACCACGTCCGCATCCTGCCAACCAAAATCACGATATTCACGGTTTAATCGTCGCATAATGTCAGCTTGTACGGAATTCATGTGGCGCCGCTCCGTTTCAGTTTGATGGTCATATCCCAGGATATGGAGCGTACCATGGATAAGTAAGAGCAGCCACTCGGTGGTTTCATCCGTACCGGCAACCTTTGCTTGCGTACTCACATGCTCGCGACTAATAGCGATATCGCCCAGTTCGAATGTCGGGAGTCGGGTGTTAGAGTCGGGATCTGCCGACTGATCCCGGGTACTGCCTCCTCGGTTCTTTTCCTCTTGAACATCATTTACCTCCCGGTAGTCGAAACTCAGGACATCGGTGGACGCATCAACACCCGCGTATTCACGGTTGAGCGTCTTGATTTCGTCAGCGGATACGAACCGAACCGCTATAGTGCCTGATATACGCGTATAGGTAGATATGATTGTCGCTATTGTGGATATATCCGGATGCTCCCAGTCGACAATATCGAACGTAATCACTGCAACTGTTGGCGGACCTTGTCCGCCACTGTACTTCCTTCCGCCCGGCCGGCAACTTTGGGTTGGAGCACTTTCATCACCTGACCCATTTCGCCGGGTTGTGTCGCACCGACCTCGGCTATAGCATCAGCGACCAATTTATCCAGCTCCGCATCGGTTAATGCCTGAGGTAAGTACCGCTCAATGAGGTCCAATTCCACCTGTTCACCTTCCGCTCGATCGGCCTGCCCGGCGTTTTGATAACTCTCAATTGACTCCCGGCGCTGCTTGGCTTCTTTTTCCAAGACCTTGATGTAATCGGCTTCGTCCAGATCCTCGCCCTTTTCGATACGGGCGTTCCCGAAAGCACTCTTGAGCGCGCGCAACACGGTTACTTCCCGTTTTTCGCCGGCTTTGAGCGCGGTTTTCAGATCCTCATCGATCTGCTGGTACATAGAGAGAACCTCCGGACAGGATTAACGACCCAGATATGTCTTTCGGATCTTGGTTTTTTTGCGTTCCTGGCGGGCAAGCGCCGCTTGACGGCGTTGTTTTCGCGATTGCGGTTTCTCGTAGTACTGCCGACGGCGGGCTATGGTCAGTGCACCGGATTGTTGCACCTTGCGGTTAAACCGCCGGAGTAAATTCTCCAGATTTTCCTGGTCGTCCTTGCGCGTCACTTGTGTCATCAGAGGTTGATTGTACAGATTCAGGGGGAGTAATGCAAGAAGTTAGTACTATATACCCATACTTTTCAACCTACTCCTTGTCCCTGCTCCTTGCTCGTCCATCGAGCTTCGATCAGTCGTTCGGGTTCACTATTCACCCGTGAACAACCGGAGCGGTGTATAGTTACTCCCAGACTCCGGGTGATATATCCAACGATCGCATCAGAGGGCCGAGGATTACAACAGGAGGCCATATGATACTGCAAACCCTCCATGCCAGCGATCCGTACTGTCTGTCCGCTTTTCGTGGACGTACGCCCTTCAGGTGTCGCATCGTCCGCCGACTGTTCCCGGGGCGGATACACTATGTTCTGCACGGCGCCGGGGCGGATATACCCGGCTCCGACCGCCACGTACAGGTCATCCAGCTTAGTGAATTTGTAATGCCGGCACACCGCGTCCAATGCTTTGGGTAATTCTCCATGAAACGTTTCGAGTAATTTTTGTTTTCCGACATCACGGTATTGACTCCGCTCTTCCCGCTTCAGCCAGGCTTGGATACGATTACGCGCTTTGGAACTTGCGACGATGTACAGCCAGTCTTTTTTGGGTCGTGCTTCGTTTCCCGTAATCACCTCGACAACATCCCCGTGGGAAAGTCCGGAATCCAACTTGGCTATAGCGCCGTTTATCTTCACTCCGCGTGTCCGCAAACCCACACCCGTGTGAACCGCGAACGCGAAATCAAGCGGCGTAGCATGCTCCGGTAATTCGTAGACATCACCGGCCGGAGAGAATACGTACAGAGCCGGTTTGACGGACTCGTTTACCGCGGCCGCCGCGGACCCGCGGAGATAGTGCTTGCTGTCCTTGTGCTGATCATACTGCCAGTGCGCCGCCGTTCCCGCTTCGGCTTCCCGGTCCATATCGGGTGTTCGAATTTGTACTTCCACGGCTTTCTTGTCCCACACGATACTGGTGTGCAGCGATCGGTACCCGTTGGGCTTGGGTTGCTTGATGTAATCCTTGAACCGATCCAGATCCGGTATAAATTCAGTGTGGAGTGCGTCCAACACCCGATAACACTCGGTTTCAGAGGACACGATAATCCGCAGGGCCAGAAGATCGTGGATATCCGATATAGTGCCTTTTTTGCTTAATTTTTTATACAAACTGTAGGGTTGCTTGTTTCGACCACTGATGTCTTCGGCTTCAATGCCAGCTTCTTCGAACAATCGAGCGAACCGACGTTTCAAATGCAGCGCTTCTTTTTGGCGGGCCGCCTTATTCCGGCGCAACAATTTGACCGTCATTTCGTACTGCTCCGGGTGCCTGATGCGGAACGCCTCATCCTCCAACTGATGTTTCAGAGCCTGCATATTTAAGCGATTGGCCAGCGGAGCATGGACGTTCAGTACCATTCGGGCCAGTCCGGTATCTTCGGTTTCGCTCAGGCGGCGTTGCACCTCACTCAAATACGCGACCAAATCAGCCGGGGTTGCGGTCGCCAGCAATGCCCGCATGTGTTCGGAAGTGTCAGAATCAGGATTGTACCGCGACTCCCACCGGTGCAAATATTCCATTATGCCAGCTCCTTGATGCGTAGTTGCGGCCGGGTCCGACCGTTATAGGTGTTCATGTCCAATTCGAACCACACCCCCACCCTATCATGGAGCGATGAAGCGTGTTCGCCCAAGCCGAACCCGATCGCGTCATGGTCGGACGTACCATCCGAAAGTATCAGTTTCAGATGATCACCCGCTTTCCCGACGGGACGTATCTGTTTGACATCCAGATCACCGGCATAAAAGAGTGGCTGCGGGTTGCCTTTCCCGAACGGCGACAAATTCTGGAGCGCCTGATAGGTTTCGCTGTTCATGTCTTCTAAATATGTGAGGCGCACATCGGGTTCGAGCGACGTATCCAGACTGCCGGAATGATTATCAGCATAATACCGGTTCAATGTCTCGCGAAGAGCGGGAACGTCGGTAGTTTTAAGCGTACACCCGGCCGCTACGTGGTGGCCGCCATATTTTTCCAGTACATCATCGGCAGCAGTCAGCGC
>CAZAXT010000006.1:16580-31805 GCA_964489295.1 uncultured Candidatus Saccharibacteria bacterium
CCGCTACGTGGTGGCCGCCATATTTTTCCAGTACATCATCGGCAGCAGTCAGCGCCGCGACCATATTGAAGCTCCCCAACGAGCGAGCCGACCCTTTGGCCTGCTCGGCTTGCTCCTGCAGAATCACGGTTGGTTTTCTGTATCGTTCCATGATTCTGGACGCTACGATACCGACGATACCGTGATTCCAATCCGGATGTGACAATACCAGTACCGGATCGTCCGCATATTGCTTCGCTTGCTCAAGCGCCGTTTCAAGTATCTCATCTTGCTGGCTACGTCGTTTGTTGTTCAGTTCATCCAGATACTGCGCCGCTTCCAGTGCGGCTGATTTGTCGGTCGTGGTTAATACGTTCAGGGAATGAAGCGCATGTTCCAGACGGCCGGCCGCATTGAGACGCGGTCCCAATACAAAACCGAAATGATAGGTGTCAACGGCTTCAGACGCAATACCGGCTACTTTGGCTAACGCCTGTAGCCCGACGCGTGGAGTTTGGCGGAACACACGGAGTCCATAGCTGACAAAGACCCGGTTCTCATCAACCAAATCCACCACGTCACACACCGTTCCCAGTGCCACCAGATCCAACAGCCACTTCTCCCGCCCGGACGGAAGCAACTTATGCGTCTCCTGCACCGCCCGGATGAGCTTGAATGCCACTCCGACCCCGGCCAAATCATGGAACGGATACCGGCTATCGGACCGTTTGGGATTGATGATAGCAATCGCCGGCGGCAATCCCGTATCCGGTGAGCCGGTCTCATGGTGGTCAGTCACGATCACGTCCAATCCGGCTTCAGCCGCCCACGTCAGCGGTTCGTATGAAACACTGCCACAATCAACCGTAATAACCAAACCGACACCCTGCTCGTGTAACCGTTTCAATGCCTCGGTATTAATACCATACCCTTCTTCGAAACGATCGGGTATATACGTTTCCACCCTAGCACCCATAGCACTTAGACCATCCAATAGAAGAGCCGTGGCACTTAATCCGTCGATGTCATAATCGCCGTAAATCGCGATGGTTTCGCCGGCATCGATGGCTTGTTTGATACGCGCGACCGCCGCCTCTACGTCGGGCAGCGTCATCGGGTCGTGTTGATGTTTGTTATAATCCGGTCGTAAAAACCGCTCCCGTTGCTCTTTTCGAGTGTACCCGCGGTTTTTAAGAATGGTTTCTACTAGTTCCGACATACCACCACTATACTACAGGGTTATAGGGTTATAGGGTTATAGCACAAGACATAAATCCTGATTACGAAACACCGGATCCGAAACACCCGCTCCGGGCTACATCGAAGTTCCGGACATGGAAATTTGAATTTTGAATTTACCCCCTTTTTTTTGCAGTTTTTCTGTTCTATACCCCTGTCACCCTATACTCTTACTTATGGTGTTGACTCTTGAGTACCATACTCTGTAGTTCTTTGAACAAGGGGAATTGCTGGTTGACGCTGTAGAGTTTGGTGTTGGCCCGCTTGCGGGATTTCAGAAATCCGATCTCTTCCAGCTTCTGGAGTTCACGTTGGATATTACCGGCATCCTCTTTGATTAATTTCGACATACCGCGGATATGGGTTTGGAAATCCGGATATTTGGAAAACAAAATGATAATTTTGCGGCGGGTTTTTGAAGTGATAAATACATCCAGCATAGGCGTTCCTTTCCAATTCGGTTATAACCTTTTAAACAGGCTTGAGTTGTCATTTTAACAACATACCTATCCGTAGTGTACACCGCTCTCGGCGTAGTTGTAAACATACCTCATGCGATCAAGAGGAGTGTTTCAGGTTTTCGTATCGGTGGTTTCCGCGCCACCCCGCCAGTTGTGCCAGCTGACCAGGAGAGGGGCGGCGATGAAGATCGAGGAATAGGTACCCGAAACCATCCCCAGTAGTAGTGCCAGGACAAAATTGACGGTCGCACTTCCGCCGAAGAGAAACAAGGCCAACAGTACCAACACTGTCGTAATGGACGTGTTGAGTGAACGGCCCATAACTTCATTCACGCTAGTGTTCACGATTTCACCGAAAGATCCGCTTTGGCGCAGCAAGTTTTCACGCAGCCGATCAAAAACCACGATCGTGTCATGGACGGAAAACCCGATCACCGTCAAAACGGCGGTCACGATAAAGGCATCGACTTCCACGCCCAGCGCAACACCCAGGAGCGAAAACAGACCCAGCACAAACAGCGCGTCATGCAGCAGCGCCACGATCGCCATAGCCCCGAACCGCATAGGATTGGGTACTTTACGGAAGGAAAAGGCCACATACAACGTGATGGCCACCGATACTGCCGCCAGACTGATTAATGAGTTGATGGTCAGATCCTGACTGATGCTCGGACCGACCTGTTCGAACCGTTGTACGGTAACACCTTCGGTATTATCCAGTGCCGCTTCGACCCGAGCCTCCTCGGTAAACCGGATCTGATACCCGTCGCCGGTTTCAGTAATGGTTGAGTCGGCAACACCTTGCTCCCGGATGATCCCGCGGATTTCCTGCTGCGATGCGTCGGTCGCTACCGTTACCACCGAACCACCGGTAAAATCAATGCCCAGCTTCAATCCCGACGTAGCTAATAATATAGCGCCCGGAATCAATACTGCCGCCGAAATCAGATACCAGATTTTGCGCTTGCCGATGATATCCATCAGATCTTATCTCCCTTCCGTGTCCGGGCGACCACGCGCAGTAATGTCCGCGTCACCATGGACACGCTGGCCACATTGATCGCTACCCCGACTCCCAGTACCAGCGCAAATCCCTGGATGGATGTCTCGCCGAATCGGGCAGCCAGATAGTACAGAATGATGCTGATGATCAACGTCGCCACTGACGCATCACGGATGCTGTTCCAGGCGTGGTCAAACCCGGACTCGACCGCTTTGACGGGCTTCATGCCTGCCCGCCGTTCTTCCCGCAACCGTTCCAGAACCAGAATGTTGGCATCAGAAGCGACCGCCACACTCATGATGAACCCGGCGATACCAGCCAGGGTCAGCACAATGGTATACCCGCCGAAAATCGGCAAGGCCGAAAGTTTAAACACGGTTATCGTGGTGGCGGTGTATATGCCCATGGCGATAACGGCAACCGCTCCGCCCATTCGATACACAGCCAGCATGAAAAGCACCAGGGACAACAAGCCGATTATGCCGGCAATAACACTGGCCGTGACGGCTTCCTGTCCCAACGTGGGACCGATGGTCTGCTGGGCTGCCAGCTCGATCGGTACCGGCAATGCCCCGGCATTCAGAAGCGTGGCGATTTCCTCAGCTTCTTGAACCGACTGCATACCGGTCAGTGTCGACTGTCCCGTCAATATCGGCTGGGACACCCGTCCGGGACCAAATACCGGCTGGCTATCAAGCAGGATCAGTAATTGATTGCCGTTGTTATAAATTCGCCGGGTCAATTGAGCGAATTGATCCGTTGATTCTCCTGATTCGAACTGTAGATTCACCACTGGTTGATTGCTCCGGTTGAATCCAGGATTCGCTTCCGCCACGTCTTCGCCGCTCAAATCGGTCTGCTGCAGCTGTTGCTGCCGGCTCTGGGCACCGGGATTCACTTCAAAAAATTCCAACCGGGCGGTTTTGCCGATCCGATCGATAGCGGCTTGCGGATCATCGACATCCGGTAGTTGCACCACGATCCGGTTGTTGTCGGCGGTCTGGACGATAGCTTCGCTGGCCCCGCCAGGGTTAACGCGTTGTTCGATCACGGTCGTGACCTGGTTCAACGCTTCCTGCGGATCTTTCCCTTCGGGTATTTGCGCCTCATACACCAGATAGACGCCGCCCTGCAAATCCAACCCCCGCTGGACACTCAGCTGGGTATCCACACCGAATAATTGGAATATCTGACCCTCACGGGGATAAGCCATCACGCCTACCACGAGCGCGAACACGACCAAAGCCAATAACTGCCAGCGCAACCGTTTCTTCATGACTCCCATTCGTTCGTTACACCAGACTGTATCATATCACGGACACCACAAGCAGTATGCCCGTGTTCATTCAAGCGGACACGACGGATAATCAGTCGACCTTCATACGGGTTTTGAGAGATTCGATGTCGGGGATTCGATTGTCTTCGAAATAGTGTTCGGTGTCCAGATACGGATCGATGGCGTCCATGATGGTTATGAGGATGATGTATAGAGGAGTTTAAGAAGAAACATGGAGAATGGAGCCACCACCCGCGTACCCGGACACTTCTATGACTCTGGTATGCGGTATACTGGAGCCAGTATGGCGTATACCTACGTAGACGTGATCGTGGCCGGTGTTCGCGGCAGATCCATGTTGACCTATCACAGCCGGGAACCATTGGAGCGGGGGCAAATCGTAGCGGTCCCGGTCGGCTCCAAACGCGCGTTCGGAGCCGTGCAACGTATCGCCTCTAAACCGTCCGTGCAAACAAAACCCGTCGCATCCATCGTGGATCTGCCGCCCTTGCCCGATTACGTGCTGGAGACGATCGAGTGGATGCACCGGTATTATGCCACTGATGCAGGGAACGCGTTGCGACTGTTTCTGCCGAATCGTCCGGACATACAGAGCCGCCCCCGAACGGATCCTGTCACGCTCCCGCCCGCCGAGCCGAATCCGGAACTGACAGAGGACCAAATGCGCGTTTTGGGACAAATGACACGATCGGGCGGACGATGGTTACTGCACGGTGTGACCGGATCCGGCAAAACGCCTATATACATCGCGCTGGCCCGGCAAATGCTGCAAAACGGCAAATCGACCATCGTACTGGTGCCGGAAATCACGCTCGCCAGCCAGGTCATCACGGAATTCCAGAAAGTACTCCGCGACAATGTCGTTATCACCCATTCTCATATGACGGCCGCCCGGCGCCGCGGAGTCTGGCGCCAGGCACGGACCCAGAGTGAGCCGATGGTCATTATCGGACCACGCTCAGCTTTGTTCACACCCCGTTCGGACCTGGGAGCTATCATTGTTGACGAAGCACACGAGACCAGTTACAAGCAGGAGCAAACCCCGCACTACCACGCCCGTGACGTTGCCGCCCACGTCGCCGGGCTGACCGGCGCGATCATGGTGTCGGGAAGTGCCACACCGAGCGCTCACGATATATATTTACATCGCCAAAAACAGCTGCAACTAGCTACGCTCCCCGCACCCATTCACGCGAATACCCGTGACGTCGAAATCGTGGATATGCGCCAGCAAAAAGGGGTATTATCTCCCCGGCTGATCAGTGCCATCACCGACACACTGCGAAACCAACAACAAGTTATGTTATTTATCAATCGTCGCGGCAGTGCCAGCCAGGTCGTATGTTCCGGGTGCGGATGGGTGGCCGTCTGCCCCGAATGCGATATCCCCCAGACTTGGCACGGTGACAGCGGTTATCTTCGGTGTCATTGGTGCGGGACGCATGCACGCCTGCCGGGAGCGTGCCCCCAATGCCACGGCATGCACTGGCGATTTTTAGGTCTGGGAACCAAACGAATCGAATCGGACGTTCGCGCCCGTTTCCCGCACGCCTCCGTTTTACGGCTGGATAAGGATAGTTTTTCCGCTGATGACCTGGATCACACCATGCGGCGCTTGCGCAATGGCGAGATTGATATCGTCATCGGCACCCAGATGATCGCTAAGGGCTTGGATCTGCCGCTCGTAACGCTGGTCGGTGTCGTGCTGGCCGATACGATGCTGCACATTCCCGACATGAATTCCAACGAGCGCACGTACCAGTTGTTACACCAGATCATCGGGCGGGCCGGCCGGAGCCCCGACAGTCCGAGCCGGGTCCTTGTGCAGACCTACAATCCTGAGCACCATGCCATCACGACCGCGGCCCGACACGCGTTCGATACGTTCATCCAGACCGAACTGGCGGACCGGGAGGCGTTATGGTATCCGCCCTACTCCTACATCCTGAAACTTACATGCAAGCGGAAAACTACCGCCGGTGCCCGGAGCGCGGCGCAGCGACTAGCTGAGAATATACGCCACACGCACCAAGACGACGTCACAGTACGCGGACCGGCACCCGCCTGGCGTGAACGCATGGGTGGGTATTACTATTGGCATCTGATCGTTACTTCGGCTAACCGCGACACGCTGCTAACTATCATGCGATCGCTCCCGGCCAATTGGCGAGCCGACATCGATCCGGTGGATTTACTGTAGAAATTACGAAAAAGGAAAACGGGCAACACACAGAATTGCCCGGGTACGCGAGAAAAACAGGTTACCGGCATACTCCAAAACAGGGATCCTTCTCCACCTATGACGGATCGAGATGACAGATTGCGCCTGTTTCTTTTTTCCTTTTTCTGTCTCCCTATTTCTTCTTATACCCCGTTCGCGTGTATACTAGCAATATGTCCACGCTCGAACACATCATTTCCGTCCCCGACGAACGGCTTCGTCAGCACACTCAACGAGTAGGCGTCATCAGTGACGACGTAGTCGATACCATCGAAACCATGAAAGCCGCTGCGCTGGCATGGGAAAACACCCGGGAGAACGAAGTCGGCGTCGCCCTGGCCGCACCTCAGATCGGCGTGCTTGAACGGATCGTCATCGTCCGCAGCCATCCTGACGACAAAACCGATCAGGAATTCGAAACCTTCATCAATCCCGAAATCACCAAGTACGAAGGCGAACTGGGCGCGGAACCGGAGGGATGTTTAAGCATCCCTGATACATACGGTATCGTGCCGCGGTATGAAACCGTTCGGATTGCCGCCATGGATATACACGGAGCCGCCTTCCGCATGAAAGCCAGCGGATTTCTAGCACGGGTACTCCAACACGAGATCGATCATTTGCACGGATCGTTATTCGTGGATACGGTACAGGATGACGCATTTTATAAAATAACCGACAATGGCAAACTCACACCTCTCCCCACACACGAAATCGACTCCGCTCGCGTTCTTTGGAACGGCTGATTTCAGCGTCCCCTCTCTCAAAACGCTGATCGAGGCCGGCTACCGCGTGGAATTCGTCGTCACCAAACCCGATGCACCGGGCAAACGGGGACGGGAGTTGCAACCACCGGCTGTTAAAACCGTCGCCCGGGAAGCCGGTATACCGGTCGTGCAACCGGATTCGAAACAAGCATTGGCCGAATCCATATCGGAATACCCCGGGGTAACTCACGGAGTTGTCGTCGCCTATGGTATGTTGGTGCCGCGCTCTGTATTGGAGCGTTTCCGGAACGGACTCATTAACATCCACGCCTCCCTTTTGCCCCGCTGGCGCGGCCCTTCGCCCATAGAGTCGGCCATCCTCCACGGCGATACTCACACCGGCATTAGTTTAATGCGTTTGACTAAGAAAATGGATGCCGGCCCCGTGTACGTCCACAGCGGCGTCAAACTCGATGGCTCCGAAACCCGTCTTTCGCTTATGGACGAATTGAGTACCCTGGGCGCTGAAAGCCTTCACTCACATCTGCCGGATATTCTGGACGGATCGGTGTCACCGGCCGAGCAGGATGAATCCCGCGCCACCTACTCCACACTCCTGCACAAATGGGCCGGGGAGATCGATTGGCGCCAACCAGCAGCGATGATCGAGCGACAGATACGGGCCTATTTGGGGTGGCCCGGCAGCCATACCACAGTGCGCGATACACGCGTTACTATCGAAGCCGCGCAAGTTATTGACGCGAGCGGCGAACCCGGCACGTTCGAGTCGCGAAACGGGACGCTTGTAGCATATACGACGGAAAACGGACTGCGTATCGACCAGCTGCGACCCGCCGGCGCGCAATCCATGTCCGGCGACGCGTTCATTCGGGGGTATATACGACCATAAACACGTTGGAGTGACCTACTCCTGGCTTTGTGGTGGTGTCTGCTGTTGGGTTTGCTGTTCTTGCTGTTGTTGTTTGATGATATCCCGGATAGTTCCGGCCTGTTGTTTAAGTTCTTCTTTCAAACTTTGAAGCTCTTCCTGGACAATGCTGGGGTAATTGGGAAAATTCTGTTGGAGCCATTTCATGGCACCCTCCTGATCCTCTTCCTGGATGTAATTAGTATCGAACTCTTCTTTTTGCTGGTCGCTCATCTGATTGGCCAACCGGTTCCCGACTCGGAGTTCCAACTGTTCATATATCTGATTAATCAGCAGATCCTTTTCCTCCATCGGCAAGTCGCTCAAGCCGATATCCTGAAGAAAATTATCATCGATGCGCAGCGCATTGTCCGCCATTAGATGTGTCCTTTTATATCCCGCAGTGTAGCATGCGTAACCGCGACGTGCGAGCATTCCCACTTGCTACATACCGGCGACCTTACGTCTCGTCACGGTGTTGACGTTGCTCGCGGAGTGTGTCCTCGATCGCCTGGGCATGTTGATTCCGCTGATCTAATTTCACAGCGACTTCCGGTACACGGCGCATCTGAATATCACGGGCGAGTTGGGTACGGAGGGCGCCCTCCCTGTCCCGGACGTGCGCGAATACAGCATCCCGGCGCGTGTCATTAAAAATCGAAATCCATACAGTAACCGCGGCACCGTCGGGTGTAACTTCCACATCGGTTACCGTGATATATTCGCTGGAAAACTCCTTTTGCAGAAAATACGCCGCGCTCTTGTGCACACTGGCGGCCAGTTGTTCTCTCTTGTAGCCCATAGCATCCAGTATAGAATATGCAGGAGGGAAACGAAAAAGGGAAAACAGGAAAAGGAAGAATATGGTATTAGGTAGCAGGTGTTGCGTATAAAGAACCGGTTTCGCATTACCCAAAGCGGGCGATCATTAGCAATAACAGAATCCAATCTTCAGCTACCGACTCTTGACCTTTGGATTTTCAATTCTTGTATGCCCGATGCTGTATATTCAATACGAAATACGTTCACACGCTGCGCTGTCTGGTTTCCCGCGTCACGAATTCCAAAACATCGCCTTCGACGACTTTGGCCTTTCGTTCAGTGGCGATATTGAGACCGCACATTTCACCCTGAACCACTTCCTTGGCGGACTGCTGTTCACGTTGCACGCTCTGCACGATGCCGATATCTTCGCCCTCCTGGTACCGCACATGCAGTTCCGGAGTAATCTTGCCGGTCTTGACCTGCCCGCCGCAGATCAGTTCTTTCTGGGCCATCTTGAATACGCCGCGGACTTCCAGTGTCCCCTGGCTTTCTTCGATGACTTCCGGTTTCAAAACCGCGCTCATGTCTTCCCGGACATCATCGATCAATTCGTAAATGACCGTGTGTACCCTGGTTTGGATGCCGGCTCTAGTCGCGAGTTGTTTGATCCGACTGGGTATGGATACGCCGAAGCCGATGATCCGGGCGCCGGTCGATTCGGCCAACGTAACATCCGACTCTGATACCGGCCCGACGCCGCTGCCGACGATCTCCACCCGTACTTCATCGGTCTTTAATCCCTCCAAGCTTTGTTCAACAGCATTCAAGCTGCCTTCCACGTCGGCTTTGATGATAACCGGTATAGTGTCGGTTTGACCTTCCTGCATAGCAGCCGTGAGCGCTTCGGCTTGGGTGATGTCGCTTTTACCGCTGGTGTACTCCCGGGCGCTTCCGGCCGCTTTTCGGGCCGACTTTTCGTCCGGGTATTCTCGAGCGATCGCTGCCAGCCGGGGTGTACTCTTCCAGCCGGTTACCGCTACCGGCATTGCCGGATGGGCATACTCGAGACGAGCGCCGGTAAAATCATCCAAGCTGCGGACTTTGGCATAAGCGTCCTCGGCTACTAAATAATCCCCGACTCGCAACTCGCCATGCTGCACCAGAATAGTGGCGGTCACACCCTGACCCTTGACGATTTGCGATTCGATGATCATGCCCTCGGCCGGACCGTCGTATCGCGCCCGGATATCTTCTACGTCCGCTACCAGCAATACCATATCGAGCAACGCATCGAGATTCTGCTGTTTCTGGGCGGATATCTCAACCGTAACCGTCTCACCACCCCATTCTTCAGGTAGTACACCTTCATCTGATAATTGCTGTTTTATACGGTTTGTATCGGCACCGGGAAGGTCGATTTTATTAATCGCCACCACTATCCGGACTCCACCGTCGCGGGCGAATTGGATGGCTTCTTTCGTCTGAGGCTGAACGCCGTCATCAGCCGCGACCACGATGATAGCGACATCCGTCAGTCGCGCGCCATGCTCACGTAAAGCTGAAAAGGCTTCATGACCGGGCGTGTCCAGAAACGTAATCGTTCGATCATTATGTTGGATCTGGTAGGCACTGATGTGCTGGGTAATGCCGCCGGCTTCGCCGCCTGCCGTATTACTCTGCCGCAATGCGTCCAAAAGCGTGGTTTTGCCGTGGTCGACGTGACCCATAACGGTTACGACCGGAGGACGGGTCTCACCCTCTCCGGCTTCGAGTACCGTTGTCTGTGGTACGGCTTGTTCCGTTCCGTCTTCGCCGGATTCGGTTTCAACGACCGCGACTCCCAGATCCTCACCTACAATTGTAGCGGTGTCAAAATCGATCGTATCGTTGATAGTCGCCATGACACCGTTTTTCATCAGTTCGGTTATGACATCGGTTACTTTCATATCCAGCGCCTGGGCAAAATCATCAACCGTGATGGGCGTTTGTATGGCTATTTGTTTATCCATAAACTACTCCTCAATAAACCTGCTGGGCGTATACGAATGTATTCACAACACCGTATCCGAAGCCAACAATCCGGACTGTCGCTATGTTCCATAGGTGCCAGCACCCGGAGCGCGCCGTTACTTGTCCGCTACGCTCAGGGATATTTTGCGTACTTGGGTGTCTATATCAATTATACGGAATTTTCTGGTTTCGCCAACCGTAAAATGTTCATTCGGGTCGGCGTCTTCACCTAATTCGGATACGTGAACCAAGGCTTCGATGGCGGGCGCGATCTGAATGAAGGCGCCGAACGGCGTTACCCGGGTAATCTTACCCTCGACTTCATCGCCGGCCTGGTAATCCTTGATTTGTTCCAACCACGGATCCTCGGTCAGCTGTTTCATGGACAGACTGAGTTTATCACCGTCGATAGCGATGACTTTGGCTTCGACTTCCTGCCCGACTTCCACATAATCAGCCGGATTGCTGACCCGGTCCCAGGAGATCTCGGAAATATGCACCAACCCTTCGACGCCGTCCACGGTTACGAAAATGCCGAAATCAACCGTACCCGTAACGGTTCCGGTCACGACATCCCCGACCGAAAGCTTCTCCAATTGTTCCTTGGTTTCTTCGCGCTTGGCGACCTTTTCGGAGAGGATCAGCTTGTTCTCGTCGCGGTTGATGTCAAGCACGCCGACTTTCAAATCTTGTTTCACCAGTTCGTTTAGTTTTTGCAGGATCTGGTCTTTGTCGGCGTTATTAACGCGCGGGTAATGTTTAGCGGACAGCTGGGATACCGGCAAGAAGCCACGAACCCCTTCTGTTTCGACCAACAATCCGCCGCGGTTGGCGTCATAGGGTCTGACTTCGAACATCTCCCCGCTTTCGTGCAACTGTTGTAGCGTGTCCCACCCCTTTTCTTTGGCGACTTTTTTCAGGCTCAGCACGGTAAAACCGTATTCGGTATCCGGCAATACCACGCACGTGTGGACCGTTTCTCCTTGGTGTAGATTATGGTTGCGGCCGAGTTCTTTGCGTGGGATCAGCCCGAGCCCGTGCGCGCCCAGATCCACCCAGACTTCGTTTTTGTGAGCCGTTACGACGGTACCTTCCACCACATCGCCAGCTTCCAACAACTGTGGCGGGTGTTCTTCCAGTAATGCGTCCATAGACACAGTAGACATGCGGTCGGTTCTCCTCTCTTTCGATTGATTTCCCTATCGACACAAGCTATCACGCACCGAGCTTCGATACGCCCGCATCGATCACACAGGGATTCTCTCTATTTATAGACAAATTTATGACTCCTGTAAACCCCCGGTTCCAATGCGCATGTATCAAGAACCAGGGACGCGCCGGATTTTGCTTCTTCGACTCACGCGTCGTCCCGTTACGGGCGGGACTATGAGTAATGCCGCAAGTCAAGAAATGACGCTGATGGAGTCTCAAGGAGTGACGCTGATCGGATAAAACGAGTAAATCTTGGCATTATCACGATATGACGTGAATTGCTGGTGTTTATTCTTTTCGATGATCCCGAAGGTTGTTCCGACTTCGGTAATACACGTACCCACCAGCTCCGAGCGCGAGCGCCGCGGCCGCTGAAACGGGTCCGGTATCAGCCAGCTGCGAAGGTGCTTGCTCGCTGGTGTCAGCCATCTCCTCGTCGCTTGCATCTGTATTTTCGTCCGATTGTTCACTCATTTCTTCTGAAGACTCGGCATCATCAGTATTGGAGGCGGTTTCACCATTACCACCATTGTCACCGTTCGCGGTTTGATTTTGCTCCTGCTGACTCGACTCAGTATTCGCGTTTTCTTCGGCGACTTGCTCGGTATCGCCCAACACGAACGTAACGACCACGAGTGCCGCGATCACAACCAAACCCGCACCGAGCAACACGCTGCGGTCCATGTTATTAAATGTGTCTTTTACTTTGGAAGTCCATCCCATACCTATACTCCTTGCACGTTTACCTTTACGGTTGCCTCCGATTATAATACGCAGTATATACGATAGCAATACCATAAACTTGTCAATTTATAAAAAACTATCTAAAATTTAAATTGATCCTAGGTTATAGTCCGCTTTATAGCGATCCGTGAGAAGAAAGTGACGCAACTCCTCGGGTAATGCGCATGTTTACATATCGAACAGGGATGTGCGCACGTTCGGACGCTTGCTGCGAGATTGGCCTGGTGCGGTAATATACACCTTACCTTGAGCTGGAGGGCGGCCGCCGGGGCTCGAGAACACCGACATTGTGTCGGATGACATACAAGACTTACCTCCTTAGATGTCCATCGTGCCCCGGCGAGCGGAATTGTTACGTAACACGCACCATTTGTTTCTTCGTCACGGCAAGTTGAAATCGAACATCTTATATATAGAGCTTTCACGTTTCGCGTTTTGCATGTGGCCAATAAATGGTTGATTGTTATACGTGAGTACGCAATACTTAAAATATGTATGTGGGTGTAGATATCGGGGCTACCAAAACGCTGATCGCGTTCGAAAATTTCAATGGTGAATTCATTGAACAAAAAACGTTTGCAACGTCTCCCGATTTCGATACGTTCATCGAAGACATAAAAACTCATATGAACGACTGTGTACAAAACCAAAACGAACCGCTTAATGGCGTCGTCGTCGCGGCACCCGGCACCATTGAAAAGGGTATATTGCGTGCCGGTGGTAACGTATCCTGGCAGAATGTCGACATTCTGGATCACCTCCATCCGATATACGGGAATATTCCCGACGACATATTGAACGACGCGGCCGCCGCGGGGTTATATGAGGCAACGTGTGGCGCCGGTCGTGAACATAACCTCGTGCTGTACGTCACGATTGGCACCGGTATTGGTACCAGTATTGTCACTGACGGAACGCTGGATTACAACTTTGCCAATAGTGAAGGTGGTCGCACCGTAGTAGGGTGGCAAACGGGCCTAACATTCGAAAACATTGCGAGTGGTCAGGCATTCGTGGAGCAATACGGACACAGAGGCGCATCAGAAACTGATCCTCATGTGTGGAGTGAATACGGAAGAGCCGTAGCTACCGGTATTTTTTCAATGATCACTGTGGTGCGGCCATCAATCGTTGTCATCGGCGGAAGCATGGGGGAGCATTTTTCGAAATATCACGAAGCCATGAGAGAACAAATAGCTCAATATGCCGGCGAATTATTCACGCCGCCGGATGTTGTAGCTGCTACCAAACCTACAACCGCCGTATCGCACGGGTGTATCGTGCGCGCCAAGGAGATTGCTCGTGGATGAAATCATGGCATATTATCCGAGCTTATATTTTATTCAAAGCTCCCGGTTCGTATGGTCGCCCGCCCAACGAACCGTCTATTATCCCGACTATGACATCCGCCAGGAATACAACCAACTCGGGTTACTGCACGAAATCGGACACGCGGAGCTGGGTCACACCACCTATCACTCAGATATTCATTTGCTCGGCATGGAAGTCGATGCGTGGATATACGCACGTCAAAAAGCACCGGTTTTCAGCATCGCGGTCGATGAAGCACACGTGGACTCCTGTCTGGAAAGTTACCGGGTGTGGGTGCACAAGCGATCAGTCTGTCCCCGATGTGAGTTCCATGGAGTCCAGATCACTCCTACCAAATATCGATGTTTTATGTGTCGTCGGCAGTGGCGTGTCTCCCGCACTCTCAGTATCCACCCCCATCGAATGGATTGCCGACCGTTGAATACTCAATAATTGCTACGTCACGAAATTGCGATATATCATATTTGTTCATGTGTTTCGTTCGTTAATAAATGAACACAAAAATGGACGGCCTTTATACGGCCGTCCAAATACACCGCAACCGGGCATATATGTTCGGTTGCTAGGCGTTAGTGCGCGTGCCCGTTTTAGCCTTGCCGCGGCGACTTACTTGTCCACCTTTGCGGCCGGCTTCACGAGCCCGTTCTCGATTGGCAGCAAATCCACCGTTACGGCTTCTGGTACCACCGGATTTTCCGATCCGTTGGTAAAAATCCACACCGTGGCGTTGCTTGTTGGTCTTGGCGGCACGTACTCCGCCTGCGCGTGTTCCTGCCATGACACACTCCTTTCCTCACCCGTCTTTTCACGTGTTTGATCAAGATCGGGTGCATATTACATGTCTCTTCGTGTCGCTTAATTTTATATTAACATAAGTTAAATTATGTGTCAAACACATGCACTTCTCGTTTTTAGAACGGGAGCTGCTACACGTAACCGAGCTGATTACCTCAACGGGTATTGTGCGACCTTTGTCTATATTTGCTATATACGACTTAAGTTACTTATGTTTCATTCTGATATATACATCCAAAAAGCCGGACGGCCCTATTCTATACTATACTCATCTTAGTGTAGTACGTAACATCGAAGGTTAGAATGAGAACCCAAAACACACATTCTGTACATGAATTACTGGACTGATTCATGTCCAGTAACAGGTTGTGCATGTTTGTTTGAAGAATATGTGTCGGTATGTCTTATGTAGTTAACAAAACAACGATTATATATATTGTATAATAAACAAACTATATTGTTGCTTATATATCAACGAACATTTTGACGGTATTATCGGCGACTTGCACGACGCCGCGATTAACCGAATATG
>CAZAXT010000006.1:31905-37924 GCA_964489295.1 uncultured Candidatus Saccharibacteria bacterium
AACATTTTGACGGTATTATCGGCGACTTGCACGACGCCGCGATTAACCGAATATGTGTATTCCTCTCCTGCGCTTTTGATGTATACATCCCCGGCGGTTAAAAGCGTGAAAAAATTCGCGTGACCCGGCAAAACATCGAACGGACCGGTTTCATTGGCCGCGGATACACTCTCTGCTCCTCCATCAAAGTAGATATGAAAGGGTGAATACAATTTTACTTCCAGTTGTCCGAATCCTGAATTGCGTGCCATAAGAAAGGTTTATATAATAATTTCCTCGACTCCTTGCAGGGTCTGATCACGGTTAAAGAATTCCCCTGGCTGGCCGGTCAGATCTTCGACTACCGATGGGTTTTGTTTAAAGAATTCGATCAGTTTTTGCGCCTTCGAATAATCCCGGCGATCATCAGCCGACAACTCATTCTCCCCAATGATGGCGATAATGTTTTTCAGGCTTTCATATTTCTGCATAATCGACTTCACTTGCGTCGCGAGTACGTAATGTCGATCGCCGACAATATCCGGTGTTAACAAGCTGGAGCTGGTTTGAAGGATGTCTACTGCCGGCCGAATTCCCTGTTCGGCAACTTTCCGGCTCAGTACAATAACCGAATCCAATTCGTGCTGAATGGCCTGCACTGCCGGATCGGACAGATCATCAGCGGGAATATACACGGTCTGGATACTGGTTATCGAGCCGTTCTCGTTAGGTGTAAGCCGGTCCTGTAACCGCTTAACCTCAGAGAACAGCGTCGGCTGATACCCACCCTGACTCGGGATGCGGTTCATCAAGGTGCTCAGTTCGTTACCGGCCTGAACGTAGCGATACATATTATCAACAAAGAACAGGACATCCCGTCCCTGATCCCGGAAATACTCAGCCGAGGTAGTCGCGGCCGGACCGGTCAAGTGACGCATAACCGGGTTTTCGTCCATCTGCCCCAGATACATGATGGTGTTATCCAGAAGTTCGCGCTCTTTGAGCGTAGCGTGCATTTCATGGGCTTCCCGTATACGCTCACCGATGCCGACGAAAAACGCCAGCCCGGCATCACGTTTGGCGATATTGTGTATGATTTCAGTAATCAGTACGGTCTTCCCTACACCAGCACCGCCGACAATACCGATCTTACGCCCCTTAATAAAGGGAGTGAAGAAGTCGATGACCTTAATGCCGGTTTCCAATAACTCCGGCGTCGGCTCCTCCCGGGCAGTCACTTCGGCGGCATGAGCGTGAATGGGTCGTCGATCCACCTGGAGTTCCTGTCCGTTATCAATCACTTCACCGAGCGCGTTAAATATCCGGCCGATCGTCTCATTGCCCACCGGTACGCTCAAGGTTTGTCGCATCCGTTCCACGGCCAAGCCTTTTTTGATCTCCGGGCTGGAACGGAGATTGATGCAAACCGCCATGCCGTCTTCGGTGAAATACTCCACCTGTAGTAATACATGCTGGAAGTCCTGCAGCGTCAGAAGCTCCTTCGTGTCAGGATATTCCTCCTGCAATTCGACCCATATCACGATGTCGTGTATCGCCCGTACCCGACCGATCATACAACACTCCTTGAGCGTGAAATCCGAAAACCGAAATCCGAAATACTAAACAAAGCCGAATATAAAAGCACGAGGTAAAATATATTTTGAAATTGGAATTTTGAAATTCGATATTGTTTCGGGCTTCGAATTTTGTTATTAGAATTTTTCATACACATTTTACCGTCCATGTCGCATTCCGTTGATTATTTCCCGTATCCGTTCGTCCGACTCCGCTCGTTGTGCCCGCCGGTAACCGAGCCGTAAATCCTGAGTGATATCCTGGGCTTTTTCGTGTGCCGTGCTCATGGCGTTGAACCGGCTAGCGTACTGGGCTAACTTCGACTCCAGAATAACCTGACTTAACGCCACTCCCATCATAATCGACTCCATATAGCTGACGACTTCGGAAAAACTGGGCTCGAAAATATAATTTTCAAAGGTAATACGCTGACCGGTCGTGCCCGTTTCCTCACCCAAGTCCTGCACCGCTTCGAATAAATCGATACTTTTTATGTCTTGTACACCCAGTGTAACGTAGGTTTGATAAAACACCATGGCATTCTCGTATTCCAGGATGTCATCGATGATCGGCCCCGGATCAACCTGGGTCACATCCTTATCGGGTACTTTATAGTATTTTTTAATCTCAACCCCGGCCTGAGCGAGCTGCAGGACGCCGTGATGTCCGAGCACGATAATATCGTGCGTATCGGCATCGTATTTCTGGAGCATCCATTCCACTAGTTTTTTATCGATGTCACCGCTCAAACCGCCTTCAGCAGTTACTATGATGTAGACCGTTTTGCCGGGATTGGCGATATTGCGCTGGGTCTGTTGGTTGGGATCATTCCGCAGCTGGGTATAAATGGTCCATAAATCGGCGAAAAATTCCTTGGACTGCAATACCTGGTTTTTTAATTGGCTGATGTGATGGGATGAAATACCTTTGAAGGTCTGGGCCAGCATGTCGATGGTTTCGATCTGCTGCATTTCCTCCTGAATCGCGTTCGATCGTCTCATAAACCTATATCCTGATTTGTCATTTCTTCACCTCGATTACATTGTCCGAAATGGTTTGCTGCACTAATTGCTGATATTCGTCCGCGTTCGTTTGCGGCATATTCCCATCCAGACTTTGCTGTCGGACCCATTCTTTCAATTGGTCCATGTTGAGTTTCTGATCCTTGCTGGTTTGGAGCACCACATCGAGTAATAGTTGTTGGGCGGCCAGAGAATATAATTCCTTCGTGGTCTGGTGTAAGGCACTCAGAATCCGTTCACCGAGCTGGATGTTTTCCTGGGCTTCCAGCGCCATCTCAGAAGCAAAATGAGAGAATTCCTGGGCATCGAAGTAGGTATTCAAAGCCTGGAAAAGCCGGGCGCCCAAATCCTTACGATGATCGGTTTGGGCGCGCCCGCCGACACGAGACACGGACAAACCGGTATTGATAGCCGGCCGTCGTCCTCCCCGCATGATGTCGGTGTCGAAAATGATCTGCCCATCGGTGATGGAAATAATATTGGTCGGTAGATAGGTGGTGATATCATTGCTGGGCGTAAGCACGGCGGGTATAGCGGTCAAAGTCTTCCCGTTCTCGGCCAGTTTCCCTGCCCGTTCCAGTAAACTGGAATGCCGGTAAAAAATATCCCCGGGGAATGAATCCCGGCCCGGATTCGCGCCCGCCATAAGCGATATTTCCCGGTGTATCTGGGCGTGATTGGTCAAGTCGTCATACAACACAACCGCATCATTGCCGTTCCGCCATAAGTATTCGGCCATGGCACATCCTACGTAAGGCGCCAGGTACGATTCAACTAAGGAGTCGAACACGGAAGTCGCCACTACGATAGTGTGCTGCAAAGCACCGCTGCGTTTGAGTTGCCCGACAAGTTCATCGATTTCATTGGGCCGCTTCGCGATTACGACATATACGACTACTCGTTCTTTATTGGCTTGATTCTGGGTTAATTGGCTCAGCAGACTGCTCTTGCCCGTTTTACTGTCACCGAGCACCGCGATACGTTGCCCCAACACTACCGGGAACAGCATGTCCACTAACGTGACTCCTGTGTCCAGTTGTTCATCCAACTGTTCGCGTTCGATCAGACCAGGAGCGTCATTGAATACGGGCCAGGTCTCGTTCAGCGGTGGCACACCGCCGCCGTCAAGTGGTTGTCCGCGAGCGGAGACGACCCGGCCGATTAATTCAATCCCCACACCGGTAACCAGCTGAGTATTCTGGACAACCGTTGTCATGCCAGTTCCTGGTTGCTGAGTATCGAGACTTAATACGATAACCCGGTCACCCAGCACCTCCCGGACCAACCCATTCGATCCATTTTCGAATAACACCAATGAGTTCGTGCCAACCGGCGCCAAACCTGTAACTGTAATGATAAATTCATTGACGGCCGTTACTTCTCCGGTCGGCATACCCTGGTCGATCAAATCCTGGAATTGCTGGTCAAACATTACGGACCACCTCCGGAACCCGATCCCTGGACTCCAAAATCTGCGGACGGAACGACAAATCAAACATACGGTTTTTCGATTGGACAATGATGCCGCCGGCGATACTCCGCCGGACGTTGATCTTGAGGAGACTATTGGCATGAATCTCCCGCCGAAACCACGCGCCCAGTTCCGTAAGAAAGGTATCATGAGGATATGTAGCCAGGATAATACCGAATACGGGCGCTTCGTTGACGGCCTGCTCAAACGATTTCACGAACGAAGCCGGATCCGAATCCTGCATAAGCTTCTGGTTGGCGTGGATGACCGCCTCGGCTTCACTGGATACGGAGGCGAACGCGTACTCGGTGCCGCCGCTTGAAAGCGTATCCCGCAACTCAGCGTGTACGTTGCGGGCATGCCGGTAGCGGATGATGGTATCGGGGAATTTAAAATTCATCGTTGATATCCTGTTTGATATCTTCTTTGCGGCTCTCCAGTTGGGAAAGTATGTAGTCTTTCTGGCTTCCCAGATCCACATGTTCACCAAGAGCTTCCAGAAGATAATGCGTGATGACATCTCCCAGTTTGTCATCAAGACGCTGAATGAGTTGTTTCTGCTCTTCACGAGCGGCAGCCTGGGCTTTTTCCTGGATGGTTTTTTGGGTTTCCTTGAGCTGCTTCTCCGTTTCCTGGCTGACATTGGCGGCCGAATTCCGGGCATCGGCGATCGTTTGTCGGTACTGCTCAAGCTCACCATTGATAATCTGAGCCGCCTGCTGTTCGACGTTATTCATAAGTTGTTGATGGCTTTGTCCGAGCGTTTGCTGGAGCTGCTGATCCATGGATTTTACCGTATTGGTCAACTCCAGCTGAGCCCGATTGCGCATCTGGTTTAAAAATTCCTGGCTCAGAACTTCTTCGGTGGCTTTGTCCTGGAGTTGGTTAACGTAATTGGTATATTCATTGAGCTGACGCTGGAGTTTGATCAGTCGCCAAACCGTCCACGCCATAACCCCGATAACCGCTAGTGATAACCCAAAAAGCGCCAGTTCCATATTGCTATCCCACTACTATTACGTATCCTAACGCACTTGCCATAAGAATGATACCCGCGCCGATACCGCCCACACCGAACACACCGCGCATGACCGAGGCATTACTTGATGGATTCCGACCGATCGAAATCACGACGTTATTAAGCGTACCATGCAGCAAAACACCGGCACCCGCGATACCGCCCGGCAGCACTGTCAACGCCAGGATAATGCGTGACGTCACAACCGATCCATCGGAAAGCGACTCCGCTATACGTTTGATCAATCTCGGTATGAATGATGCTTGATCTTTGGCAAGCGGTTTCCACCAAGAAATCGCGCCATCCTCCTTATGCTTACCCGGTATTATATAGCAGGCACGGGTGTGTATAAAGATGGCAACGGATCAGAGCTGGCATGCTTGATTTTTGGTGTATGCGGAGCTGATGGTGTAGTACTACACAAATACAATACTACCGCATCAGCCAACGCGGGATGGCTTATTATAAATAGGGTGGAAAAAGAAAAACGCTCTCGTTTTTCAGAGAGCGTTTTCTCATATTCGGCGCCGTGCTACTTTCCCCTACTGGGAGTATCATCGCCGCTACCAGGCTTAACTTCCGTATTCGGGATGGGAACGGGTGTTTCCCTGGTGCTATAGGCACCGACCCAGTTAGTTGAAAGTCAAAAGCTAAAAGTACTGCTACTTTATAAACTTTTAACTAACTGGGCCGATGCCCTACTATAGCTGTCGTAATTACTAATCAAGTTTGGTGTAATACAAAGGTCGTTGACTGGTTAGTACGCCTCGGCTAAACACCTCACGGTGCGTACACCTGGCGCCTATCAAACAGGTAATCTCCCTGTAGTCTCAAATGAAACCTTATCTTGCGGTGGGCTTCGTGCTTATATGCTTTCAGCACTTATCCACATCCAAACATAGCTACCCGGCACTGCCGCTGGCGCGACAACCGGTACACCAGAGGTTTGTTCAC
>CAZAXT010000007.1:0-36215 GCA_964489295.1 uncultured Candidatus Saccharibacteria bacterium
AGAGACGCATAAAGTAATAGGAGGTAGCAAATGAGTAACCAAACTACAAAAAAAGACCCCTACAACAGGGGCGATGAAGAGCAGATTGTGCACTTGCGTTCGATTTGGCTGGGGTGGCAGGATTCGAACCTGCGATCACGGAACCAGAATCCGTTGCCTTACCGCTTGGCTACACCCCACTAATTGCACCGAGATGAATTTTCGCATAGCAATTTACAATTTTCATGCAGTATTGCTGCGGATTATATTGTATCAACTACTGTTAATAACGGCCAATCACTTTATCATGTCATTGACTGATCGTTATAATACCGGTATGAAGCGATGGATTATTCGGGTTCATGGACGAGTGCAGGGTGTATTTTACCGACAAACGGCCATGGAGAAGGCGCAGCAGCTCGGCATCACAGGATTTGCGCGCAATGAGCCGGATGGAACCGTCTACATAGAAGCGGAGGGCGAGGAAAATACCTTGAGCCGATTCCTGGAGTGGTGCTGGATCGGTTCGCCTTCGGCCAGGATAGACAACGTAGAAACCGAAGAAGCCGAACCGCAGCAGTACAAACGATTTACGATCAGTTAACGATAACCTTGGGAGAAGATACCGATTTTCATGTCAAGATTGTGTCTTTGCGCAATCTTCGCCTACAATTCCCTGATATGAACCGATATCTCCTGCTCGTTTCGTCCGTGTGCTTAATCGCCTTTGTCTTCCTGCTCTGGTTGGTTGAAAACGGATATACGCGTGGCTTCGACGAAAATATCCTGGTAGCGGTGCAGACCGTTCGTGATCCGGTCCTGAGCTGGTTCATGATCGGGATATCCGCCTTCGGGCACATATTTTCGGCGGCTGTCATATTTATCGGCCTGCTCATTATATTACTGTTCTACGGACACATCCGGCGCATATGGCTTGCCCTGCTCGCCCTGGTCGGACCGGCATCCGCATGGAGTATAAAGTATGGACTCCAGCGCGTCCGGCCGGAAGAGCATTTGCTGGATGTATATGCATTGCCCGTGAGTTCCAGCTTCCCCAGCGGACACGTCGTACTGTATACCGTGCTGTTCGGGTTGATAGTATTCTATATCTCGACCGCGGCAAATATACCCAAGTTTATTCGCTATTTCGTTAATACTATCCTGATGTTTCTCATCGCGACCGTCGGCATATCGCGCGTGTATCTGGGCGTGCATTGGCCGACCGACGTTATAGGCGGATATCTATTCGGGGCGATCATCCTTGCCTTGATAATATACCTGGACAACGCACTGCCCCCGAAACCGGGGCGTAAATGATCGAGTGTAATCCGAAAACTATCCCAGCAACTGCTGGACGTGAGGCGCAAATAAAATCACACCCGTCACCACCGCGAAAAAGGACATTAACAAAACCGCTGCCGCGGAAACATCCTTGGCCAGCTTCGCTTCCGGGATCAACCGTTCTTTCACTGCAAGATCAACCACTACTTCCACAACCGTGTTGAGCAGCTCCGCCACCAGAACCAGCGAGACCGTAATAATCAATACCAGCCATTCGATGCGGCTGAAACCAAACACTGCGGCTGCTATCAGCACAAGCAAACCGGCAGTGAGTTGGAGTTGAAAATTCGGCTGGCTGCGAGTAGCGTGAATCAGACCGGATGTCGCCACCCGAAAACTATCGGTCTTGGTCTGTCGGTTATGGGTAGCCATGCTTCATCCTCGTTTGTAACGTAGTCTTATTTTAGCAATAGCTAAGCGCCCGCACCAGCAACAGCACGCATCAGATGATCTTTCCTAATATCACCGCTTCGATGTTCTTGGATCGTACATAGCCGTACTGCCGGCTGTCTGTACTGGCCGTAGAATTATCGCCTTCCACCCATATGCCGTTTCCATTAATATATTTGACCCGCTTGATGTGGTTTTTGGACGAAGAGGTATGTTCAACGTCGTGAGTATACCCGTGCGGGTCGACCACCACCGCTCGACCGATTTTTGGCGTTAACCATCTCGAACCGAGCAAAAGCACGCCGTTGCGGTAGGCAGGTTCCATGCTGTCACCGGTAACTCGATAGATTTTGGCCGGCCAGCGCATGTGCCCGGATAAGCTTATACGGCCTGGCCGTTCATGTTGTCTTTGACGGTCTGGTACTCGTAACCGTCCTTGGTTTGGGCGAATACATCGCCGACTTCGTCCACTAGATCGAGCAGATTCTGCGCGTCCTCTTCGTTGACCGACTTCTTAGCATCGCCGGCCGCTTTGGCCGCCCGCCATATCAAATCATGCAAACCGGGATGTTCCTCGACGTGGTGCGGCTTAAAGTAGTCCGTCCACAATACCCATAAGTGATGCTTGACCAGCTCGGCCCGCGCTTCCTTGACGTTTACACAGCGCTGCCGGAACAACTCATCATCCGAATCGTTATATTTCCGAACGGCATTATAGACCGATTGGGCTTCGATCCGCGCCTGTGCCGGATCGTAGACGCCGCACATCAGGTCGCAATGAGCTTCCACCGGCTCGGCTATTTTTTCCAACAGTGAACGCAACATGATAACCCTCCTTTTTATTCAGTATACCGCATGAATCGATTGCGGTTAAGGTGAATCTTTACTAGTTTCAGGCGGATAAGTTGTACGTTTTCGCGCTTGCTCCTGGCGCCATTTGGCAATTTCGCCGTGGTTGCCGCCGCGTAACACATCCGGCACTTGCATGCCGCGGAATTCTTCGGGACGGGTGTATTGGGGATATTCCAACGTTTCACCGTCAGAAAATGATTCATCTTCAGCCGAACTGTCACCACCGAGCACACCCGGAATAAGCCGGGCAACACTGTCGACAACCGCCATGGCTGGGATCTCCCCGCCGGTAAGTACGTAATCGCCGATGGATATCTGTATATCCACGAATTCACGGATCCGCTCATCAAACCCCTCATAATGTCCGCACACCAGAATGACATGCTCTTCTTCGGCGAGCGTTTGTGCCGTGGCTTGAACGTATCGCTTTCCCTGCGGCGTCAACAGGATGGTTTTCGCTTTTGCTTTCGTTTGCTCCCTTGCCTCTTGCTGCTTACTACCGACTCCCCGCGATTGAGTATACTCAATCGCTCTGACTACCGGTTTCGGCTTGAGTACCATACCGTCGCCGCCGCCATAGGGCGTATCGTCCACTTGCTGCCGCGGTCCGATACCGAATTCCCTGAGATCGACGATATCGATTTCCACCAAGTCATTATCCCGGGCTTTCTTGAGCATGCTCATATCGAACGGACCGCGGAACATATCCGGAAAGAGAGTGATGATACTGAATTTCATAATGCCTAGTATAACGTACTTGTCAGGTAATAGGTGTTGGGATTTAGATATTAGAGAAAAGCGCGGATAGAAAATAAGGAAGAAAACACTAAAAGTAAAGGAAGAAAAAACGGAGATGACGGCAATGCCGCCTTATGCAGCGCACGCGTTGCCCGCTTTCATGAGAATGACGACATGAAACGAATGTACTATACGAATGATCTATTCGTCGTCGCTGAGGTCGTCCTTGAGATCGTCGATATCGCTGCGGTGGCGGTTCACGACATCGCTTTCGGCGTCGCTTTCCTCACCATGCGCCGGTTCTTCGACTGCTTCGTCGCTGCCGGCATCGTCCGCGACTTCTTCCTCGGTTACGGTTTCATCCGCTTCACTGCCGGCATCGGTTGGGACAAATCCTGCTTCGGCGTCATCGCTCGACTCCTCGCCGGAGTCAACGATTTTCAGGTTGTACCGGGCATCATTTTTGACGCTCAGTGCGCGCAGTAACGTACGGATGCTCTTGGCGGTGCTGCCCCCGCGGCCGATCACCCGGCCTAGATCATCCGGCGCTACATGTAGTTGTAGTAATACACCCCGTTCATCGATTTCACGATCCACTTCGACTGAATCCGGATCTTCTACCAGCGTTTTGGCTATGAATTCCACGAATTGCTTATCTATAGTATCTGCCATATCAGACTCCCTGTTTTATTAATCCATCTCTATCATACTGGAAAATGCCGTTCGCGGACAACTGCTTCAGGAAGTTTTTTCCGTTTCGGATGCACCCGTGGTGTCTTCCGTATCTTCGCTCGCATTCTCTTCTTCGGCTGCCGTGTTCGTCGCTCCCGGTTCGTCCGAACTTTCTTCTTTGCCAGAGCCTTCTTCCGATGCGCTGTCTCCTGGATCTTCTTCCGTATCGGACGCTTGAGTTTCGTCCTGACTCTCCGCTTCCTGGCCGGTCTGCTCAGACGTTTGTTCTTCGGGTTCAGGGGCTTTTTCTTCTTTGACAACTAAGTTCTGTTTAGCTTGCTCCGGGAGTGTGATGTCATCACGGTCTTGCAGCAGCCGCACCATCCGTCCCGATGGTTGCGCACCCTTATCAAGGTAGTGCTGCAGCGCATCAGTATCGACACTCAGTTCTTCGGTGTGCGGGTTGAAGTAGCCGATCTGCGTCGCCGCCCCACCCGTAGGTGTACGGTGGGATTCGGACACGACCACTCGGTAATGGGCTAGCTTTTTGCGTCCTGTTCTGGCAAGTCGGATTCTTAACACGTCGTTTCTCCTCTGATCATTGGGGATGTATTATGATAATTCCTCATCACAACGGGGTTTATTCTACAGATATACATCAGGGGTGTCAATTATTACCGTTTTCTTGCTGTTGAAGCGCGTTGTAGGCCGCTTCCTGTTGGGCGGCCTGTTTGCTGGCGCCCGTTCCTTGACCCCGCAGGGTGTTGTCGACATACGCCCCGACGGTGAATCGTTTGTCGTGATCGGGCCCGCTCTCTTCCAGCACATGATATTCGGGCGTGTGGCCTTCCTGCTCCTGCATAAGCTCCTGGTAACGGGTTTTGGAATCCTGCCAGCTGCCTTCGGCCACGATAGTCGGCAACCTGGCGATGATATTGTCCGTTATAAACTGTTGAACCGGCTCGTATCCTTTATCGAGATAAACGGCACCGATCAATGCCTCCATGGTGTTGGCAAGTATTTGCCGCATCGCCCGGCGCGAACCGTTTCGTTCACCGCGGCTGAGCAGAATGTGATTTTCCAGCTCAAGCTCCTCCGCTACGGAACTTAGTGACTCGGTTTTGACCAGCGCACTGCGCCAGTTAGTCAATATACCTTCGGGCTCTTCGTAGTTACGGTAGAGATGCTCGGTAACAACAAGCTCCAAAACCGCGTCGCCGAGGAATTCTAGCCGTTCGTTATGCTCTTTTTGATTGCGGTGGAACTCATTTAAGTACGAACGGTGCGTAAGCGCTGTCTCGTACAGCGATTCGTCACTAATAGCGGTACCGATGATCGATTCGAGCGCTTTAATATCCGGCATTGCGTATCTTCTTTAATGCTAACAGAAACAGCTTTCCGATGTCGTCATATTCGATCGCATCGAGTGCGTCGTTAACGGAAAACCATGCCACGTCCTTGATGCCCTCGTGTTGTTCGGGTTTGTAATTGTCACTATCTTTGTGAGCGTGGATCATATACAAATGCAGCGTCTTGGAGACCAGCATATCCTGGCTGCGGAACCGGAAATTCACTTTGCCCAGATAATCTAACACCTTCAAGTGTTGTAACCCGGTCTCTTCCGTGACTTCGCGTTTGGCCGCATCCGGGAGTTTTTCTTCTTTTTCCACCTTGCCCTTGGGCACTGACCAACGATCCTTGGGGTCCTGAATCATCAGGATCTCAATGCCGTCTTTGCCCCGGCGAAAGACAACCCCGCCGGCGGTTTCCTCGGACACTGCCCGACGGATTCGCTGGCGTATATTCTTAAATTTACGCCCCACGTTTTTCGGATTACCGGACTTCTGGTCGGGTTTATCCGTCTGTTGTTTCTGTTGATTCTGCTGCTTCTTGTTGTTGTTCTGTTCCGACGTGCTCACGATAAACCGTCCCTAACACTCCGTTAACGAATTTTGATGAATTATCACTACCGAACCGTTTCCCCAGTTCTACCGCCTCATTGATAACGACCTTGGGCGGCGTCTCTTGTTGGAATATCAGTTCACTGACCGACATCCGTAATATGATCTTGTCCACCCGCGCGATCTGCTCTACCGGCCACTCTGGAGCAGCAGGCTGGATGTACTCATCCAATACCTGCTGGTTGTCCAGTACCGTGTTTACCAGTGTGTACACGAAATCGCTATCACCGATCACGCCTTCATACTGACGCAAATTACGCGCCACGATTTCGTCAATATCCAGCGTTTCATCGGAACGGAAGTCGTGTTCATACAAACTTTGTAAGGCTACGATCCGGCCGAGATGGCGGTTCGACGCCATTACACATTCTCCCCTCTGCCGGCCACGAGGAGAATTGCTCCTGTGTCATAGACATCTCGTCCACTCGATTCCGGCATAGCGTGAATATGTGCCATTTAAAAGTACCTTTTCGTACTGTTCAGGTTACTTTACTTTCTTCACCTTGACCGGTGAACGCTTATTGACTTCTTTCATTAGCTTACGCACTTCGTGGGATCGATGCAAGCCCTGTTTGCGTTTACTCCGGTGTTTTTTGGGTACTGCCATAGAAGACTCCTGTTATATTTCAACCGCAACCTTATGGTTATTATACCGGATATACCGTATGCATACAAGTACATATGTTTGACTTTTTTAAAAAGTTATGGTAAAGTATAAGTAATCATAAAGGAGGTGTGCGTGGAACGTTTTCCTGAAAGCATTTTTTTGCGCGTAGCGTCAGTGGTCGGCGGAATCGCTATGCTTGCTAGTTGTGAAACCGTAAGCGAATCTAGCTGCACTGGTGAAAAACAATACGTGCTCCAAGAAGGAGAAACTGCTATAGGATTAGTCGAGGAAAAAGCCGGAGCTGAAGCGAATATCATGGACCTGCAGAACATGAATCCTGATGTCCACTTTCAAGAGCTAGAACCGGGTGATCCTTTTTATGGACCGGAATTCTGCCCTTCAGATTCTAACTAGTAACGAAGTTCACTAATTTATCGGGCACGACAATGGTTTTCCTGATTTCCGTATTGGCGAGTTCTTCAGTAGTGCGTTCGGCTTGGCGGGCTCGATCGGTAATCTCTTCCTCGCTGCTACCGGCCGGGAGCGTGAGGCGTTCCCGGACTTTACCGTTGATCTGGACCGCGATCGTAACCATGTTCTCGACGACTTCGGATTCATCATAACTCGGCCATAGTTCGAGATGGATGCTTTCTTCCTGGCCAAGTTCATGCCATAACTCTTCAGTTATATGTGGCGCGAACGGAGCTAATAACCGGAGTAACGCGCCGATGCATTCACCCCATACTCCGGGACTGTTACCCGGAGGTAGATCGGATTTCAACTTGTGTAAGTGGTTCACATATTCCATCAAGGCAGCGATAGCGGTGTTGAATCGGACGTTGTCTACATCCTCGGTGACTTTCTTGATGGTTTTATGCATGGATTGCCGTATTTGTATTTCCAATTCGGACTGGTTGCCCACGCGAGCGGCCGATTCACCGTTCTGGTAGGCATTCGTTACATTCCACACCCGGTTCATGAATCGATACACACCCGCGATCCCTTCGAGTGAAAACGGTCCTCCTTCCGTCCACGGGCCGATAAACAGGAGGTACGTTCGGAAGGAGTCAGCCCCATACCCGGACTCGACTACCTCGTCGGGATTGATGACGTTTCCGCGGGATTTGCTCATTTTGTTGCCATCCGGACCTAAAATTACCCCTTGGCTGTGCAGCATTTGGAACGGCTCGCCAAAACCCAGATCCGCGTAATCACGCAGAACCTTGGTAATAAAACGGGCATAAAGCAAGTGCAGAATGGCGTGCTCAATACCGCCGGTGTAATGATCAACGGGAAGCCATTTACTCACTGCTTCCGGATCGTACATACCGTGTTCATAATCAGGGTCGGGAAACCGTAAAAAGTACCAGGAAGAGTCGACGAATGTGTCCATGGTGTCAACTTCCCGTTCAGCCGGTTCGCCGCATTCGGGGCATGTCGTGTTAACGAAATCGTCCCGTTCACGCAAGGGCGACTGGCCGGTCGGTTTGAATTCGACGTTTTCCGGCAACTCGACCGGGAGTTGTTCTTCAGGCACCGGAACGGTGCCGCATTGCTGACAATAGACGATCGGGATCGGCGCACCCCAGTACCGCTGGCGCGAAATCAGCCAATCGTGAAGCTTGTATTGTGTCGCGGCAGCACCTTGTCGGTTTTTCTCTAATGCTTTAGTGATGCGTTCCTTGGCTGTTGTCGAGTCGAGTTCATCATATTCCCCCGAATTTATCAAATACCCCTCATCGGTAGCCGGCAAATCTTCAGCACTGATGACCTGCGTGATGGGTAATTCGTATTTCTGGGCAAACGCGTAATCCCGTTCATCGTGAGCCGGCACCGCCATGATGGCGCCGCTCCCGTATTCCATGAGCACATAGTCGCCCACCCAGATCGGGATCCGTTCACCGGTGAGCGGATGTATTGCGTAGGCGCCAGTGAATACACCTGACTTCTCTTCCGTTTCGAGTCGATCGACATTGGTCTCGGCGCCCGCGTCTTCTTTGTACTGTTGCACACTCGTTCGCTGCTTCTCGCTCGTGATGTCCTCCAAGAGCGGGTGTTCGGGAGCTAGTACCATGAACGTAGCCCCGTACAGCGTATCCGGTCGTGTGGTATAGACCTCGAGTTGGTGATCGGTTCCGTCAATGGAAAAGTAAATGCGTGTACCGTGGCTTTTGCCGATCCAGTCCCGTTGCATGGTTTTGATCTTCTCCGGCCAATCGACTTCATCCAGACCGCTCAAGAGTTCTTCCGTGTATTCGGTTATTTTGAAAAACCACTGTTCCAGCTTCTTTTTCTCTACCGGCGTGTCACACCGTTCACAGACATGATCCTCCCCGACCACTTGCTCATTGGCAAGCACGGTCTGGCATGAAGGACACCAATTTTGCAGTCCCGTCTCCTTATAGGCAAGTCCGTGTTCGTAGAGCAGCAGGAATAGCCACTGGGTCCAGCGGTAGTAGGAGGGATCGGCCGTGGAGAGTTCTCTGCTCCAGTCGAAACTACTCCCCATGCTAATGATTTGCTGTTTCATGCGTTCAATGTTTTGCCGGGTCCACTCGGCGGGAGGGATGCCGCGTTTAATGGCCGCATTCTCCGCCGGCAAACCGAACGCATCCCATCCCATAGGAAAAAGTACGTTTTTCCCGTGCATTCTGCGGTATCGGGCCAATACATCCGGCCCGACCATGGAATACCAATGACCAGCGTGTAGATTCCCCGAAGGATAGGGGAACATGGTTAATTGATAAAAATTTTCGGCGTTTGCCGTTTCCTTGGTTTCGTAGAGCCCGGTATCGCTCCAGATTTGTTGCCATTTGGGCTCAATGGTTTTAGGATCGTACTGCTTCATCGTAGACCACGATAGCATTAAAGTTGCTGAATTGCAGCAGTTTTTTGGTTGTCACTGCGATATTTTCCCCTTTGTGCGCCATGTGTTGGGGGTCGTGTACGAGTAAGTGGTCACGGTGGCTGTCAACCCCGGTGATGACGATAAGGTGGTTCGAATTAGCAGGGCCGAATTTCGGTTTGACGCTTAATATCACCGGAATATCGTTACTCAAGAAACAAAACAGAGAGTACATGAATTCAGCGTATACCTGTTGCTGATAGTAGGCCGCCTCCCGCTGGTTGTGCACCCGGTTTTGATTGAACATGATATCCATGTCATTTTGCCGGATCAGCCACGAGCGCACGATCGCATCGCATTTAAAGTGACGAGCGGTATCCGCCAGTTTGGTATGCTCCCACCCTTCTTCCTGGTCAAAACCGCCGACATCGAGTGCGTACTCACTTATTTCTTCCAATTCCGGCGGGGTCTTATTGTATTGCTCATACCAGTATCGCAAGACCATATATAAGGAAACGATCCCGCAAAACTTCGACTGCCAGGCAGCTTCTACCCGAGTATCATACTGGGAAATGTAGGGAACATTATCGCACGGACCGATATAGGTAATCATTATCGAAACTGCGCTCTTTTTTTATCCAACCATCCCTGGCTTTGCCGGACTAATAACGCCTCATCTGTCTCGTCGTCTAATAATGATTTAATGGCTTCTTCGGCAAAAACACCGTTTTGGGACCCCTTCACTAACACCGTGTCGCCCTCCTGCAGTAATGAAGCAACGGAATCACCGGCTAGATACGGACTTTCACAGGTATATATTTGAGTTTCATCCAGCCCGGCTTCTTGGGCGGCCGCAACAGTATGTCGATTGGCCGGCTCCCCGATAGTCACGAGCACATCCAGGTGGCCGCAGTGCCGGCCAACCAACCGATGGCCATCTTCCTCATAGTCGCCCAGTTCGTTCATGGTACCCATAATGGCGATTTTTCTGCCCGAGAATCGCTGCAGGGCATCGAGCGCCGCAACCGAGGCATACGGGTTGGAATTATAGGAATCATCGATTATCCGCGAGCCGTTTTTCCCTGACAAAAGTCGCATCCGTCCTTTTGGCTGCGTCCAGCTTTTAATTCGTTCGACGATAGTGTCCGTCGGTATATCGCACTGCTCCGCCACTGCCGCAGCAGCGGTAAGTCCGTACACAGACTGCTGACCCAGAACCGGAAAGACAGCCTCCAAGCCAGTCTCGTTGATATGTAACGTCCCGAGCCACCCTTGCGCTTCCCTGAATTCATGCAGTTCCGACCATACGTCAGTCCGTTCCAATCCATACCCGACACAGTTGGTCATGTCCGCGGCTTGTTGACGTAAATTTTTGTCATCATGGTTATAAATTACCGTTTTACTGCCACGGGCCAGGCTCCACTTTTCATCGATAATGGCCTGCAGAGAACCGAACGCTTCGAAATGTACTTTGGCGACCGCGGTCACCACACCGATATCCGGTTGTATATATTGCATAAACCGGGTGATGTCTCCGGGTTGATCCGCCCCCATCTCCAACACCACGACATCATAGGGATAGGGGGTTTTGATACGGCGTCGCATTGACCACAGTATCTTCAACCACGCCAGTATGCTGGTGCTCTTTTCGGGCGGGTCGAGCTCAAAAAGACTCAACGGCAAACCGAATTCAGTATTGTAATTCCCTTCCTGCACCAAGACCTGATATTGACCGCGCAGCATATGGGCTATGGCCAGTTTGGTACCCGTTTTACCGACACTGCCTGTCACCGCGATAACGGTGGGTCGGTGCGTGGCAATCAGCTGTTTGGTATACGACTCCACGCGTCCCAGTATCTGGGTTCGAAAGAATTGGGTCATATGTACCAGTATAACAGCTACGGGGCTTGCGTGTGACGTGGGTCACGCGCTGATCGATTGCTAGTTGGGCATGAATGATTACGTCTATTCAGGGCGAAAACTAATAATGTTTTGTGGCCTTTACAAGGTCGGAGTCGCTCACTCCCTTGTTGTTACCGTGTCCAGATTTACCTATTTCAATTGCTGTATTGGATGGTCTATTACGAGCGCGCCGTGGGTGGAATTCGTATGGTGGAGCTGGTGGGATTCGAACCCACGACCTCATGCATGCCATGCATGCGCTCTGGCCAACTGAGCTACAGCCCCATAATGACAGTATTCAGTATAAAGTATCGTATATCACGCATAAAGAGTGTCCGATTTGCTCTATCCAGGTCTCCGGCGTTTATCCAAGAAGTTGCTGGAATTGGTTCTCGGTAAGCTGAGTGATTGTATGCTGCTGAGCCTGCTGTATTTTGCTCCCGCCCGGGTTCGCGCCTACGACCACGTAATCGGTGTTGGAGCTGACACTGGAAGTCGGGTTCCCGCCGCGGTCACGTATTGCTGCTTCGGCTTCTTCGCGGCTCATATTCTCCAGTGTTCCGGTGACTACAAACGTAAGCCCGACCAACGCATCGCCGGTCTGTTGCACGGATTCCGGCAAGACACCGTTTTGCTGTAATTTATCCAGAAACGCCCGGTTTTCCGGAGTAGCCAACCAATGCGTAATGCTTCGAGCGGCTACATCTCCGATGCCTTCCACTTGTTTAAAATCTTCTTCATCCGCTTCCATAAACGCTTCGAGCGAACCGAAATACCTTGCCAGCTCGAGCGCCGCCTCTTGGCCGATATGCCGTATGTCCAGCGCCAGGATAAATCTATTCAGGGGGATCTGTTTACTGGTTTGGATGGAATCGACCGTGTTTTGAGCCGCTTTCGGACCGAAACCTTCCAGTCGCTCCAGTTGTTCAGTGGAAAGGGCGAATAAATCAGCGGCATCATGTATTAGCTCTTGATCCAACAAGGTTTTGACGATCCGTTCGCCCAAACCTTCGATGTCAAAGGCGCTTTTGGAAACGAAATGTTCGATCCGCCGATGCGTTCGGGCAGGACAGTTCGTGTTCGGGCACCGGGTCACCGCTTCGCCTTCGGGCCGTTGCAATGGTGTATCACATTCGGGACATCGCTTGGGCATGCGGAACGTTTGCTCTGTACCATCACGGAGTTTAGGTAAACTTTCCACGATCTCAGGGATGATGTCGCCCGCTTTCTGCACGACTACACTGTCGCCGATGCGGATGTCTTTGCGTTTGATTTCATCTTCATTATGCAGGGTGGCCATTTGTACGGTAGTGCCGGCAAGTTGCACCGGCTCCAGTACGGCGAACGGGGTAACCGCGCCGGTACGACCAACGTTGACCTGGATGTCCTTAATGACGCTCACATCCTGTTCAGCCGGGTATTTATACGCTACCGCACCACGTGGAGCTTTGCCGACTACGCCCAATGATTCGAATATATGATTTTGATTCACGGTAACTACGACGCCATCAACCTGGAAATCGCACTCCTGACGCCGTTCTTCCCACCGGTCAACGAACTCCATGATTCCTTCCGTGTCTGATGCTACTTCGTGCATATCGTTGATCACGAAACCGAGCGCTTTCGCGAGTTCGTATTCGTCATAGATATTATCAGGAGCAGTATCACCGAGTACCCGATAGGCGTGAAAACGCAACGGACGTGAAGCCGTCAGCTTCGGGTCAAGTTGGCGCACGCTGCCGGCTGCCAGATTGCGCGGGTTGGCATATGTCGTCTCATCCCGCCTGGCGCGTTCGGCGTTGAGCTGCTGGAAGTCCGATTTATAAATGACGATTTCTCCCCTGATTTCTATCCGGCCGTCATATACCGACTGTTCAACTGTGGAGTCTTGCCGTAAATGCAGTGGGACGGATCGAATCGTCCTGACGTTAGATGTGATGTCTTCGCCGTTATACCCATCGCCCCGGGTTAAGGCATAACTCAGTTGTCCTTGATCGTAGATGAGTGCCACGGCCAATCCGTCCATTTTCAAGTCCATGTGATAGTTCGGCGATTCTTCATCCCGGGGGAGTAGTTTGTGAAGACGTTTCACCCACTCTTCCAGTTCTTCCCGGCCGAATACATCGTTCAGACTCAGCATGGGCGAGGAATGGCGACGGGTTTCGAATTGCTCTAAAGGTTGACCGCCCACGCGCTGGGTCGGAGAGTTCGGATCCCGTAGTTCGGGATATGTTTCCTCCAGCTCTTTTAATTCCTTGGTTAATGATGTGTACACTTCGTCCGAAACATCCGGGTCATTGAGTACGTGGTACCGATATCGCAGCTCTTCTATCTCCTTGCGGAGTTTAGCGGCGCGGTTTTTGGCGTGATTCATTGGCATATAATTGGTATATCAACACAGACATAAACGGTAACACAAGCACGAAAATCAAACCCCGAGCAATCGTATCCAGACTGGTTACGAATACGGACTGTGTCACCACTCCGCCCGCTGTCATATAAAAAACCGTGAAAATAGGTATCAGTAACAAAATAAACCAACCTAGTATATACCCGGATAACCGTAAAACGTGCCGTTTCGTAAGTCGCCAGCTCTGTTTAATGGCGCGTCCCGGCGTATCATCCAGCACAATCACGGGAGCAAAAATGGTACGAATTATCCAGAATGCGCTCAATACGGCCAATAATACCCATACCACAATCGCGATTGTGACTTCGAGGCCCGAAGCAGGAAATAACGGACTGGCAATCCGTGCAACCAGAAAGCTTCCTATCAAGAACGGAATCAAGCATGCGATCCAGAACAATATAATTAATAACTGTTTAATGAACGAGCCCGAACCTTCATAAAATACACTCCGAATAGTGGGTTGATATTTTCTGCTTCTGCCGAATTGACGAGCGGACCACATGAACGCGGCTAACGTTATGGCTATCCATATGTTCTGCCCGATACCCCCACTTTCCGTGCTAAGACCGATTAGCCAGTCGACTACTGCCGCTATGAGACCGACGCCTAGCCATAACCACTTGTGCTGGTGGAGTTGACGAACCGTGGTTGTGACCGGTTTTTTTCGTGTTTTTTTTGCGGCTGCCATTTATAATTCGCGTCCCATGTCCTGGAGTTGATCAACCCGCTCATCGACCGGAGGGTGGGTACTGAACAGTTTGGCGAAACGGCGCGCGGCTTTGCCTTTACCCAAAGGGTTAGAGATGAAGAGGTGTGCCGTGGCGCTGTTAGCTTTTTGCATGGGCCGACTGTAATTTTCGATTTTTCGGAGCGCGTTGATCAATCCTTCGGGATACCGGGTAAGGTGGACGCCCGAAGCGTCTGCCAAAAGCTCCCGCCGCCGGGACACCGCTGCTTTGAGAAGCAGCGCTATGATGGGAGCTATGATGGCCGCCGCCAGACTGAGCGCGATCATAACAGCACCACCTTCACGATTATCATTCCCGAACCCGCCGAACAGTCCCATGTGCAGCATGAAGTCACTGATGAACGCAATGACTGTTACGAGTACGAGCACGATCCCCATAACCCGGATATCGTAGTTCTGAATGTGGCTCATCTCATGCGCGATAACACCCTCCAATTCAGTGTCATCCATCATATCCAAAAGGCCGGTCGTGGCCGCTACTATGCTCTTTTCGGGTTTCCGTCCGGTGGCAAACGCGTTTGGTGCCGGATCGTCAATCACATACACTCTGGGCATCGGAAGACCGGCCGTGATAGACATATTCTCAACTGTCCGGTACAGCCGGGGAGCATCTTTTTTGCTCACTTCTTTGGCGCCGGTCATAGCTGTCGCGATCTTAGCTGAAGCAAAATACCCGAACACCGCATACACAAGCGCGAATATAGCGACCGGGATGAATATACCCGGACTTTGCATGGCGGCGCTGATGACCCACCCGATCGCCGCGATAATCGCAATAAAAATGACCATCAGAATAACTGTCTTGATTTTGTTGGCAGCTACTGCCGAATACACGTATCTACTCCTTCTTGGGTAATGCCGACGCTAAAACTCCACACGGGGCGGTTTTCTAACCGCGGCCATGTCATCCACTTCGAAGAAATCGCGTTGTTCAAACCCGAACAGTTTCGCGAGTACATTGGTCGGGAAGACACGAACCTTAGTATTAAGATCCCGGACCGCGCCGTTATAAAAGCGGCGAGCCGCCTGGATCTTATCCTCGGTATCCACTAACTCTTCCTGGAGTTGCCGAAAGTTTTGGTCGGCTTTCAGGTCGGGGTAATCTTCCGCTACCGCGAACAGACTCTTCAACGCATTCTCGAACATATTTTCCGCGTTTTCGGTTTCTTTGACGCCATCAGCTTGCATGGCTTGAGCGCGAGCCTGGGTGACATCATTAAACACTTCTTTTTCATGAGACGCGTAGCCCTTAACCGTATTGATCAAATTCGGAATCAAGTCCAGCCGCCGCTTAAGCTGAACCGTGATGTCACTCCACGCCTCATCGGTTCGAACTTTGGTTTTAACAAGACTGTTGTAGAGGAGTATGACCGCACCGACCACGACCACACCTGCTATAATCGCTATCCACATTGCATATTTCCCATAATTAACTGTATACAGTATACCACTTCCCGCCTCACACTGCTATATTTTTGCGCACTATACTCCTGATGCGATACTATATATACGCGTTTCACATTAACTTGCCTCTGTGTTATGGCGCGTTGGCCGAGTGGCTAGGCACAGCTCTGCAAAAGCTGCTACACCGGTTCGAATCCGGTACGCGCCTCCATAGTAGCCCGGGTGGCGGAATCGGCAGACGCGCTTGACTTAAAATCAAGTGGCTATGAGCCGTGTGGGTTCGAGTCCCACCCCGGGCACCATTCGATACGCTCATGATCAACCACTCAATAAATTCGACCCAAACCGCTCGCTACACCCTCTAAGGCATACTTACTCGTGATAAACCAACCGTATCTGTAGCGAATTTCACTTAATCGGCGAAATTGTGTTCAAAGCGTATAGTAAATATAGCAAAAGCGATGATCCGCTCTCCCGTTAAATATATAAGTTTTCAATTGTAGCGCGAGAAGTACGTTAGTGACTGTATCCAAGACGCATTCTGGATGCGGCATAAGAATGAGCGCGCCAACACATATGCACCGAAGATCGCCGTGGTGAACATCAGATCGCCGGCCAATGTATTCCTGAAGAAGGGTAATGCATTAACGTAGCATTGGATCAACCCTGCCCAGTCCATGGTATATAATCGTCCTTGCATCCATACGCCGAAGTTAGACACGAGAAAGAACAGAACCGAGGCGCCCAGACTGGATCCTACCACTGTGCGGATTTTTATAGCACCGAAAAACTGGCAACTCAGCAGCGCTATCAATGCGAAACTACCCCATGTGAACAAAATCGTATCGTGCACACCAAGGAACAGATCGCTGACGATCATGCCCGCAAGCGGCAACGTCAACGCCCACCGCCAGGGTAGAACCGCTCCGCCGAAGATAGCTATAGCCGCGACCGGGCTTACATTGGCGGGGTACGGCACCCAGACCCGACTGATCACCACAACAGCGATCAGCACAGAAGCCAGGATGATTTTGGCAGTGTATTGATTCAGATTTTGCAGCTTAGAAGTCCGCATTACTTTACTGACTCCAGCTTCCACATGATGGTGTCGTCACTTTCGGTTTTGTAATTGCCTGCGCCTTTATCAGCTTTTTCGCCGTTGACGTAGAACGCCCAGAATGCGTCATCTCCGCTTGCCTCCACGCCATTAATGGTGGTTACGAACCGGCCGAATTCGCTTTCTTCCGTTTCCATGTCCGTCAATGACTCCAGCACCGCTAACGCCGTCTCGTCGTCGCGTCCGCTGTAAGTTACCGTTTCGCCGTTCTGACTGAACCGGATTTCACCGTCCGCTTCCTGGGCTTTGGTTTCTTCGGTTGCCTGTTGCGTATTCATGGCAAAATTGTTGCTTGTGCCCGTGTCTCCATAGAGCGCGTACGCACCGACTCCGCCTCCTGCGAGCAGCACCAGCGCTATGATTGCGACTAATAGTTTTTTATTCACACGTTCTCCCTTCCCCGTTTTGGTGTACCAATAAAAAATCGCCACCCCGAAGGATGGCGATTGTAATACGTTTGACTACACTCCTGCTCGGGATTCCTTTCTCACACGACGATCTGGCTCGTTTCGCCCTAAATATTTAAGACAAAACTCACAGTTGCGGCACAGCGCCGGACTTTCACCGGACTTCCTCTATGCAAGAAACTGATTTGTTAATGTATTATTCATTATACTTGCCCGATGCGGGTTTTGGAATAGCGGTTTACAGTACAAACGTTGATTCAAAATTATGTGCATGCATATATAGCCGCGCGAAGCGAATTGGTGAGTAATGTATAGGCCCGAAAACAAAAACGCTTCAGCTATTATAGTCTGGGATATAAGCGTAGCGAAGTCTATTGGTGCGGGTGGCGGGATTCAAACCCGCGGCCTCATCCTTGGCAAGGATGCGCTCTGGTCAGCTGAGCTACACCCGCCCGTTCACCTAGTTAAAAGTATAAAGTCAAAAGTTTCTAAAGTTTAATTTGAACACAAGAACTTTTTTACTTTAAAAACTTTATAACTTCAACTCAATTTCATGGTGGCGAGACTCGGACTCGAACCGAGGACACCCGCCTCTTCAGGGCGGTGCTCTACCTGCTGAGCTATCTCGCCGTATCTGCCCTCTCGGGCATTTAAATTGTAGTCCGTAACAGTGGTAAATGCAAACGAGTACACCCCGTGTTACACTGACGTACAAGCCAAAACATACCTATGAAACATCTATTCGGCAAAAAACAAAACACGACCGTAGACCGACTGATTGACACCTACTACCAGGAACGATTCCTGCGTGTACTACTGTTGCTTTTGATCACCGTAGTGCTGGGGCAAACGTTGTACTATGCGCTTGTCGAATCTTTTGGTAACGCCTTATTCAACATCTGGATCGTCGTGAGTCTGTGGCTCGGAGTTTGGATGTTGCATAAAAATTACTACCACCTTGCTTCTTCGCTCACGATATTGGCCAGTTTAGCCCTTCTCGTGTTTTCCGTCTTGGTTGGCGGCTTAAGCAACACGACGATTTTCTGGTTCTTTGTGTTCCCGGTTGTCGCTACCTTCCTGAAAGGAAAGCACGGAGGGAGTATATGGCTTCTGGCAGTCGTCTTGATCCTCGTTTCAATATACTTAGCCAGTCAATCCGGCTGGATCGCCACCATTGAAATCGAGTACACCGCCGCGACGTTCCAACAACTCATAGCAGCCATCTTTCTGGTCGCTGTATTCGTGTACTTCTACCAAGACAACTTGGACCGGAAAGCCGAATCGATCGCCCAGCGAGAAGAAAAACTCAGCAACATTTATACCCAACTACAGGATGAAATCAACCATCGCCAATCAGTCGCGGATTCGCTTAATCAGAACCTGCAAACACTCGAACGCCAGAAAGCCCGGACTGAAGCCCTGCTGGAAAGTATCGGCGAAGGCGTGATCGCCGTGGACAAAGAAGGCAAGATTATCATGGCCAACCACGTGACCAAACAGTTGTTTAATTACTATGAAAAAGATGTGATCGATCAGCACTATATCGATGTTTTCGGTTTATACGATGAAGATGACAACCTTGTACCGGCTGAAAAGCGCCCGCTTATACAAGCACTGAACAACCAGACCCATTATCATACGGCCGAATACTTCTTCCATAACTACAACAACGAACCCGTCCCCGTCTCCACCACGGCCACACCGGTCAACTCCGAAGATGAAAACATTGGAGCCATCGAAGTATTCCGGGACGTATCCGAAGAGCGCGCTATGGCAAAGGCCAAAGACGAATTTCTGTCCCTGGCCTCGCACCAACTTCGAACACCGCTCGGAGCCATTCGCTGGTATGCTGAACGGTTGCTCAAAACGACCCGAATAAAAGGGAAAAACCGCACCTATCTGGAAACCATTTATGAAGACAGTGCCCGGATGAGCAGTTTGCTTTCTGATTACCTGAACGTCTCGAGACTTGAACTGGGTAGAGGCGAAATATCGGTTTCGGAAGTTAACGTATCGGATATAGTTGAAAAAATCATTAACGATACTAAGCCGTTGATCGATGAGAAGCAGTTGACTATCACGCGAAATGTCCCAGAAGATCTAGTGTTGCAGACGGACGCGCAATCACTGGAATTAATCCTGCAAAACCTCATATCCAATGCGGTCAAATACACTCCCGAGAACGGCTCGGTCACGATCACGGCCAGCCCCTACACGGGCAATAATGAGTCCTTAAAACCTGGTACTGTTTTAAACGTGGAAGATACCGGAATGGGAATCCCGCTGGATCAGCAACGCAACATCTTTACGAAGCTCTTCAGGGCTGACAATGTGCAGCACAGCGACATCGAAGGTACCGGGCTCGGCCTGTACAGCGTTAAAGCCACGGTGGAGAATCTCAATGGCACGATATGGTTCGAGTCCCAGCCCGAGAGTGGCACGTCGTTCGCCGTCATATTACCCGAATTGAAAAGTGATACAATGAACCAAAAGGAGAAGTAGTTATGGCTCAAAAGATACTCGTCGTAGAAGATAATGAATCACTGTGCAACGTACTCGCCGATACGTTTACGGACGAAGGGTTCGAGGTCAAAACCGCATTTGACGGCGAAGAAGGGCTGGAAGCGGCCAAAGAATGGAAACCCGATGTCATGCTGCTTGATCTGTTATTACCCAAAAAAGACGGGGAAGACTTACTCAAGGAATTACGTGAAGAAGAAGGCGGGGATGACGTACTGGTTATCGCCCTGACCAACTCCGACAGTGGCGAAAAGGTGTTCAATCTGATGAGTCTGGGTGTGACGGACTATCTGACCAAGTCGGATTGGGAACTGAGCGACCTGGTGAAAAAAGTTAAAGAACGGCTGGGTACATAAACTACCTTCATAAACCCTACTGATAAGGATACTTCAACTAGCTTTCCTATAGTGCACGGAGGCTTTTCGTTCTTTCTTATTCATGCCGCCCCATACGCCATCGTTAACGACTTTATCATCTTCCCGAGTCCCCCTCCATTCTGACTCGAGAGCATATTTCTGGCATTGATATTGTACTATGCAACGACCACAGACTAACTTAACACGTTGTTCACGTACTCTTTTTTCGGCCTCTGTTTCTGTTGATTCACCAGCTTGAGTCAGCCTTATGGGAGGATAAAAGTCATCTACTATTGCTTCATCTCCCTGTCTCTCGTATCCCAATTCCGCGCACGCCGCATAATACGCCCATTGGTCATAATCCGCGGGCAAAATTGCTGTAATATCCTCTCTGTTTTCTGACATAACGCGCTGAAACATACCATCTTTATATTGTGGTGGGTCCACTAGGACTCGAACCTAGGACCTCCACGGTGTAAACGTGGCGCTCTAGCCAACTGAGCTATGGACCCATGCGAGAATCAGTATAAAGTATGGAGTATCGAGTATAAAGACCGGAAACAAACCTTACCAAAATCAACCAAGCGGAATGTCCGTACACAAATTCTAAGTAATGATGCTATGGTGAAAAATTGCCCAAGGCGAGCATATTGAGTGGTGCCGCGGGGGAGACTCGAACTCCCACGGGTTTGTATATAACCCACTAGCCCCTCAAGCTAGCGCGTCTGCCGATTCCGCCACCGCGGCATACACTTCATGATAAAGTTTTCAGGAACTCTTTGCCAGCCCGATACACTATTTTTACGGAATAACGGCGTTAGTGGTGCGTTTGTGGCATGTGGTCGTACAGGTGCTCCATAGCGTATCTGTTTCGAAGCTGTTTCCGTGCGGCATCCTTGCTAACATCTATTTTGACGTCCGGATTGAGAATCCGATACGGATCAAAGGTATCTTTGACCTGTTGGAATACCTCATACACCTCTTGTCCGTACAGATCGGACAAGTACGGAGCGCGAAGGCGGCCGTCATTATGTTCACCGCACGTACTTCCGCCCATCTCGATTACCATTTGGTAAAAATCGTCCATGATCTTGAAGACGGCCTGACGGTCCTTGGCATCATCAAGATCAAGAAATGGCTGCATATGGAAATTACCGTTCCCGGCATGCCCCCATATGGCAATATCAAGATCGTACTTTTGGAATAACTCGTAAACCCGGTGCAGGAATTCGGTTAGTTTCCCGGCCGGTACCACCCCGTCTTCGATAATCGGCAGCGCTTTTTTCTTGCCGTCATCCTGCCATATAACCGCCGCGGCGCTCCGGCGGATTTTCCACAATTCTTCCTGTTCTTCCGGATCGGTCGTGACACGAGTACTGGAGGCCAATTCTTTAACGATTTTCTGAGCTTTTTTGGATTTACGCTTGCGTGCACCTGCTTTATCGTCGTCGAATTCGATCAAAAGCACCAGTTTCGGCAGTTCTTCGCCTTCGATAACACCTTGCAGTTTTTCCGGCTTATTACGTCTTAGGAAGTCAAGCAGATGGTAATCGACCACTTCCATGGCGCTGGGCTTGAGTTTTTGCAACGCTTCGACCGCTTGGCCCGCTTTTTCTATATCGTCAAAGAACGCGGCCAGCAGATGGGTATCCGGATTATACGCTTCGGTTTTGAACGTAATCTCGGTGACCGTGCCCAGTGTGCCCTGCGAACCAGCTATGAGTCGTGAAAGGTCAAACGTATTATCAGTCCCGCGGACATCCCACAACGCATAACCGGCGGCATTTTTGCTAACTTGGGGTTTCGCTCGTTCGATAACATCGGCATTGTCAATCAATAGACCGTCGATCTTCCGGTAAATTTCGCCTTCCATATCGGTTTGGCCCTTTTTCTTGTTAAGTTCCCGTTTGCTCAAAGGCTTGGTTCGGATGGCTTGCCCATCGGCCAGTACGACTTCGAGCTCCTGGACGTAATCCGCGGTGCAGCCGTACTTAAGTGTTTTTTCGCCGCATGCGTTGTTGGCGACCGCCCCGCCGACTGTTGAAAATTCCATGCTCGAAGGATAAGAAGGGAGAAACCGGCCATGGGAGTGCAATGTCCGTTGCAAGTCACCAAACAGCATACCCGGCTCCACAGTCACCGTTTCCCGGTCGATATCGATCAAACGGTTCATGTAGGCGGGCAGTACGGACATTATTCCATTTCCGAGCGCGCCGCCTCCTTGGTCGGTTCCTCGTCCGCGAGCGGTAATGGGGAGTTTTTTGCCCCGTTCCGCCAGTTGCCAGCTGAATTTCGCGATCTTTCGTACATCGGTTACATCTTTGGGATAGACGATCGCCCGGGGGGTCACCGTAAATATACTGCCATCGGTAGAGAAATATTCCAGGGCTGACTTTCCGTCCAACACATCGCCGCGAATATGTTTACTCAAATGTTCCGTTAGTTTACTCATTGCTCAGCATCATAACAAATTTGTCGAAGGAATTAAATTGATGTGATCTCTCGATTCGGTTCAGGAAGTGTTTTCCAATACCTGCATCGTGGGGTTTCTCTGTAATGGACAGACTTCTCGTTCTTTGTTGCACAAGCGGACGGTTGCTCAATATTTACGTGGTTTACCTCGAGTTTATCGAGTGGTTTATCACGAGTAAGTCCGTCTGGAGCGGACGCATTGAGTGGTGCCGCGGGGGAGACTCGAACTCCCACGGGTGTAAAAACCCACTAGTCCCTGAAACTAGCGCGTCTGCCGATTCCGCCACCGCGGCATATATACTGGATCACTCACGCATCCGACGCAGCACCGGGCGCGTCCTGATCGTCCAGTCTTCCACATTATAAAACCGGTCTATGGTGTGGGCAATGTTACCTACCCGGATTCCATGCGCTTCTTTACGCCATATATAATAATCGTGCAATCGATATAACGCTATTGCCGGAGTGTCGGAACGCCATTCTTCCTGGAACGTTTCGTACTTCGCCTCTCGTAATTCCGTCTCCGCCCGCGTGCGCCCATCTTCCAGACTACTATCTGCCACGATGGATTCATACTGGGATAAGTTTCGGCCCGTTCCTGTAATCTGTGAAGAATGCCAATAGGCATATACATCAGGGTCGCTGCCAACGGTTACACCGAAAAGCAGTACATCGTAACTGCGGGGGCGGATAAAATCTTGTTGCAGTTGGGAGCTTCCAACGGTGCGCACCTCTGTTCTCACGCCTAATTGCCGCCATTGCCGGGCCACTGCCTCGGCAGCAGCTGTATAATGCGATGCTTCCCTGGTCGTGATATTTATCGATAAGGCGGTACCGTCACGTCGACGAATACCATCCTCTTCTGTAGTCCATCCGGCTTCCTCGAGTAGCGTCCGTGCTTTTTCCAGATTGTGGGAAACCTGGGCGGACATATACCCGGGATGCTCTGATAGCAAGGGGCTATCAGCGGCTTCGAACCTCTCAGGCAGTTGATTGACCAATCGCGCGTTGTCGATGCCGTGAGCCAAGGCTCGACGAACAGTAGTGTCGCTGATCCGCTGCGTATTGATAAACGCGAATACTTGACTGGGGGTATTGATTTTTTGAACCCGGCTTCGATCCTGATTTTGGAACGAGTCGACATTCATCCCGTTACCGGCGACCATGGCACTGAGCTCCCCGCGGTTGTAGGCGCTGACCATGCCTTGTCGATCCGGGTACATGGCAATGTCAAATTCATCAAGACGGGGCTCGCCGCCGGAATATGCGTGATTAGCGTCCAGATGTATTCGCTCATTACTGATTTCATCGAACGTAAACGGCCCACTCCCCACCGGCGATCGGTTAAAGCCGGCTACTCGTAACTGGTCCGGTTCCGTATTTCTGAGCACATGAGCCGGCACTATTCCGGTGGTTAGCTGATGCAAGAACGGGGTGAACGGATTGGGAAGCGTGAATTGGACGGTATATTCATTCAGGGTTTGTATATCGATATCCTGCCATGCCGGCTGTATGGACGACCCGGTATTCGGATTTTTGATCGTCCGAAACGTGAACGCCACATCTTCAGCTGTTACGTGCTCGCCATCATGCCAGTTGGCGTCGCGGCGAAGTGACACCGTGTATACGTCCCCCGCCTCATTCATACTATAATCCCGGGCCAACTCCGGTACCAATTCACCCTGTCCGTTATACCTAAACAGAGGCTGGAAAACGAGCGCTTCGGCGATACGGCTCACCCGGTTTCCCGAAAACACCGGGTTGATAGCATTAACATCCCCCACGACGCCCTCTACGAATTGACCGCCCGAACGGGGGCCGTCCGTCAAATAATACGAGGCGAGTTGATCGCTCTGATACAACACGATCCCCGCCCCTAAGACGAATACCATGAACCAACTGAACACAAACCGTTCAACCCGGCGCAATGACTTGTCACGTACATACAAATCGATATGTTGCCGGTATAACCTGAATATCTTCCGGTATTGCTTTCGTATCTTTTTACCGACGCGGGAGAAAGACAGCCGCACGAGCGTTTACCTCACCTATATATCATTAACTCGCCATCACGCCGAGTATGATAGAGAGCGTGAACACTATAGCGAATAGAATGGTTAACTGGTGCATGATTAATTCAACGCCCCGCCGGGAAGAATGGAACGAATTATCGCCACCGAACGCTTCACCCAGTCCGCCACCCTGGTTCTGCGCCAGAATCATCACGATCATGAGGACGGCCGCTATAACGGCAACGATATTAAATATCTGCATTACTTATTGGGCACTATGGCATTAACCGCGTAATTTACTATCCAAATAATAATAACACCTATGATAGCCGCTCCGAAACTCATTACGGCGAACGGTTCGTACAGCAGGGTTACTAGGTACAGCATCAAACTATTGATAACGAGCGTAAACAGCCCGAGCGTAAGGATAATGGCCGGCAAAGCCAGCAATACTGCTATTGGCCGTATAAAGGCATTTACCAAGGAAAATATCACCGTGGCAACCAGCAAAACGGCCAAACTGTCACTGTAATCAATACCGGGCACTAACTCACCTGCCAGCCACAGCCCAAGGCCATTGGCCGCCAAGCGGATCAATAACTGTCGAAGCATACGGGGCTAATTGTATCATACCTCCCGTATATATTGGATAACGGTATCGGCCAGTTTTGGCCCGACTGTAGCGGCAATATCCTCCCGGGGCGCGTCACGGATCCCGCGCAACGAGCCGAACGTCTTAAGCAATTTTTTCCGTGTCGCCGGACCGACGCCGGGTATGGACTCGAGACGTGAAGAGGTTTGGCGTTTGCTCCGGAGTTGGGAATGGTACGTCACGGCGAACCGATGCGCTTCGTCCCTGATGTGTTGCAATAATTTGAGAAGTTGGGCGTTGCGCTCCAATGCTGTCTCTTGCCACGCACCATCACCGGTTTTGGTGATGAGAAACTCGAAGCGTTTGGCCAGACCTATGATTGGCACACTGATTTCCGCCGCTTCCAATGCGTCCAACGCCGCTTGGACTTGCCCCTTGCCGCCGTCGATGATCATGACATCAGGTTTCGGCCACTGCTCCCACCGGTTGAGCCGGCGCGTGACCACTTCGCGCATATGGGCCACATCGTCATTACCCGGGGTTCGCAACTTGAACTTCCGGTATTCGCCGCGATTGGGAAGTCCATCGGTGAATACGACCATGCTGGCCACATTATCCGTCCCCTGGATATGGGATACGTCATAGCACTCGATACGGCGGGGAATCCGTTCCGCGCCGGTAAATTCTCGCAAGTTCCGGAGCGATTGATCCCGCTGCAGATCAAACAGTTCCTGATCACCGAACATGTGTTGCCGGGAAAGGCTCTTCAGATTCTGCAGTTGATTCCGTACGGCGGCCGCCTCTTCATAGGATTGCTCCCGTGACAGCCGATTCATCCGCTTTTCCAGATCACGCATAACCGCTCCCCCTTTGCCGCTGAGGTAGCGTTTGATGTAGCGGAGAGTCTTGCGATACTCCTTCGGCGTTATGGCGTCCACCTCGGGCCCGGGGCACAAACCTATGTGGTAATGCAGGCACGCTCGTTCGGGAAGTGTTTTATGGGTTACATACGGGAAGCTTCGGCGAAGCTGGCGTAACGCTTTCCGTACCCCGAAGGCACTGGTAAACGGTCCGTAATAATCGGCGCCATCATCAAGTGGTCGCCGGGTAAACCAGACCCGGGGAAATTCATCGTTGGTAATTTTGACGTACAGAAATTGCTTGTTGTCACGGAGTTCGATGTTGTACTTGGGTTGGTAGCGCTTGATCATCTCCGACTCCAGAAACAGCGCGTCCACCTCGCTGCCGGTTTCCATCCAGTCGATGTCGGCGATATCCTGGATCAACACCCGCGTTTTATAATCGTGCTGGCGGGAATTCTGGAAATAAGAGCGCACCCGGTTCCGCAGGTTTGCCGCTTTGCCGATATATATGACGCTCCCATTCCCGTCCTTGTGCATATACACGCCCGGGCTCGTGGGCAACTCTTTCAGCCGGTGCTCCATCTCCGTACGCATCACTGACTTATTATACCAATCGGAGCCTACGCGCTGATCAACCCGTTAAAAATGCAAAGTTACAGCGTGAGATTTTTCAATTATCAGTATCTTCGAAACATGCGCGAATTTGGGAAAACGTAGTACTGTCGGCTTGTAATTCATTCAGTTCGGGCGGCGCTTCAGGTCGAGGGATCTCCCATGGCGTGTTTTGTTTGTGCGGATGCCTGACAGACAGTTCATCCCAAATCGCATCAGCTGTATCCTCCCACACATGTGTCCACGTTTTTATACCAACGGATTCTTCGGGTGGAAACAGCTGGTTTGTGAGTCGGACATATCTGTTCCATTTTTCGTACGCCGCTTCATACAGGCGCTCGTAATACTCACTGTAATTCTGTAAGAGGAAGTGCCTTTCGTTGACCGAATACCCCATCTCCTTTAGTTTTTCCGGAGTCTGGCTGCCAAGGATGTATTCGCGCAAAAAAAGCATGGCATACCCATAATACGGCTCGACGTAGAACTCATGTTTTAAACGCCGGATTGTTACTTCCGATGTGTCAGGAGCATATTCCTGATCCAGCTTTTCATACATGTTCTTACTTACACCATCTCCTTCAAATACTGCCCCGTATACGACTCGGAATTCTTGGCCACATCCTCGGGCGTCCCCTCTGCTACTATTGCGCCGCCGTCGCTGCCGCCTTCGGGGCCCAGGTCGATGATCCAGTCGGCGTTTTTGATGACATCCAGGTGATGCTCGATGATAGCCACCGTATTCCCCGCATCCACCAGTTCATGGAGCACGTCCAGCAGACGTTGGATGTCGGCAAAGTGTAAACCGGTGGTCGGCTCGTCCAGAATGTAGAGCGTTTTGCCGGTACTCCGACGGGACAGTTCAGTCGCCAGCTTGATGCGCTGGGCTTCGCCGCCGGAGAGGGTGGTAGCCGGTTGCCCGAGTTTGATGTATCCCAGCCCGACTTTGTCCAACGTCTCCAGACGCCGTTTGATTCGGGGCTGATTGGCAAAGAATTCCAGCGCCTCTTCGACCGTCATTTCCAGGACATCGGCAATGGTCTTGTCTTTGTAATGGATTTCGAGTACTTCGCGGTTGTAGCGCTTGCCTTTGCACTCCTCGCAAGTAACGTAGACGTCGGGTAGAAAGTGCATTTCGATCCGGAGCATCCCGTCGCCGCGGCAGACTTCGCACCGTCCGCCTTCGACGTTAAAGCTGAACCGGCCCTGTTTGTAGCCACGGATCCGGGCTTCGGGGGTTTGCGCGAACAAATTGCGGATATCGGTAAAGACATTGGTATAGGTAGCCGGGTTAGATCGCGGCGTGCGACCGATCGGACTCTGGGTAATGGTAATGGCCTTGTCCAAATGTTCCGTGCCCTCGATATCGTCATGATCACCGGGGACCTGGCTGGCCTGGTGCAGGCGCATAGCCAAATGTTTGGCGATGATATCGTTGACCAGCGAGGATTTGCCGGATCCGGAGACACCGGCGACCGCCAGAAACCTCCCCAGCGGTATATCGACATCGATGTTTTGCAGATTATGCTCCCGGGCGCCGACCACCCGCAAGCTGTTTCCGTTGCCTGAACGCCGCTTGGCGGGCATCCGGATCGCTTCCCTTCCGGACAGATAGTCACCGGTTAAACTGTCCGTGTTTTGGGCGATAGCATCAGGATCGCCCAGCGCGATGACTTCACCGCCGTGATCTCCGGCAGCCGGACCGATGTCCAGTACCGTATCCGCGGTGCGGATAGTTTCCTCGTCGTGTTCGACCACGATGACCGTATTCCCTAAGTCCCGCAGTCGCTTAAGGGTATCGAGCAGTCGACGGTTATCCCGCTGATGCAACCCGATCGAAGGCTCATCGAGCACGTACAATACACCGGTCAAGCGGGAACCGATCTGCGTCGCCAGCCGGATCCGCTGGGCCTCACCGCCCGAGAGCGTCGTAGCGCTTCTGTCCAATGTCAGGTAGTCCAAACCGACATCGCTTAAAAATTGCAGCCGTTCATTGATCTCCTTGAGAATCTGCCGGCCGATATGCTGCTGGCGTTCACTCAGCTCAAGACTCCCGAACCACTCCCTGGCCTCGCTGATAGCCACGTGCGTTACATCCACGATCGACTTATCCCCCACGGTCACGGCCAATACTTCTGGCTTAAGCCGAGCGCCCTGGCAGGTCTGGCACGTCCGCTCGCGCATATACTTTTCGATTTCTTTCTGCAAAAAGTCCGAATCGGTCTCGTGATACCGCCGTTGCAGATTCGGGATGACGCCCTCGAAAGTAGTTTTGTAGGTGCGCCCGTTCCGGCCGAGCGCGACTTTGGTCGCCTCGTCTTCGGATTCTCCATAGAGAACGAGGTTCTTGTGTTCATCCGACAGATTCTGCCACGGCGCATGGAGAGTAAAACCGTATTTTTCCGCTACCGCGCTGAGATGCCGCTGGTACCACCCTTCCTGCCGACCCCACGCCCATGGCCGGATCGCTCCTTCGGCGATAGTCAAGCGAGAATTGGGCACGGCCAAACCAGGATCGACTTCCATTCTGGTCCCCAAACCCGTACAGGTCGGGCACGCCCCGTGGGGCGAATTAAAGGAGAAACTCCGCGGTGCCATCTCCGGGATCGGCGCATCGGGGTGATCCACGCAGGCGAACCGGTCACTATAGGTGTATTCTTTTTCCTGATCAACGTCATACACACCGATAGTGCCGTCGGCCAGGTCGATACCCTGTTCCACGGATTCCGCCAACCGGCTCCGCACGTCTTCGGACACGGCGATGCGGTCCACAACCACCTCGATGGTATGGGTGTAGTTCTTGTCCAAGGAGGGGAATTCCTCCACATCATAGGTGATGCCGTCGACCCGCACCCGGGCGAATCCCGACTTTTTCAATTCCTCCGGTACGTGCCGGAACTCGCCTTTCCGGTCCACGACCACCGGCGCCAGAAGGAGTAACCGCGTTTTTTCGGGAAACTGCAAGATGGCATCGACGATCTGGGTCTGGGACTGATGGGTGACTTCCTTGCCGCATACGGGGCAATGGGGCGTACCGACCCGGGCAAACAGCAGTCGCAGGTAATCATAAATCTCGGTCACCGTGGCCACGGTGGAGCGCGGGTTGTGGCTGGTCGATTTCTGGTCGATGGAGATAGCCGGACTCAAGCCTTCGATCTGGTCGACGTCCGGCTTTTCCATCATCCCCAGAAACTGGCGAGCATAGGCGCTCAGTGATTCCACGTACCGGCGTTGCCCCTCGGCATAAATGGTATCGAAGGCCAAGCTGGATTTGCCGGAGCCGGACAGGCCGGTCATGACGATCAGTTGGTTCCGCGGCAACTCGACATCGATGTTTTTCAAATTGTGCTCGCGGGCACCATTGATTTTGATCACGTCACTCATAGACATTGCACCTCTTCGTTACCGCCGTTCACACGGCCCGGCACCACTACCGCCATCGTATTCATCAAACGGACAGCATACCACGAAACAGCGGTGTTACTCAATTATCCCCGGTTGGATCCAGAACGGCACTCGGCCGGAAACCAAGATGATCAGGCACGGTTTCAAGCTCGGGTATATCGGCGGCGGCGACATTGCGGGCAAGCGTTACATGTGGCGTTATCTCTTCTGTATGACGAAGCTGGCTATCAGAGCGGACGTATTCGTATGTATCGGTGACACCGCATTGCCGCAAAAAAGCGTGGACGTTGTCGGCGGCTGTTTCTCGCGCGCATCGGTACGCATTATTCGCTTCCAGCCGCAACGCCAACACGTCCCGTCTGCTACCGAAAAATTCCAATCCGCGTACGTCTAACGAATACGGATGCCCAAGCACATCGTGGGTTTGTTCGATGAACGCATCCAGTGCACGGGAAAATGTTTCTGTTGATATATCCGGGTTGTGTTTCCGCATATGCTCCAAAAGCTGGCGCGGTTTGCCCAGATGTAAAACCGTCAGATGCAAATGCCGGGTCATTCGAGCGGATTCCCCGACATGAGACCGTAACTCCCCTTGCAACGCCTCCAGTTGCTTCCGGCTCTCTTCAGAGAGCTTGCTTTGTACATACACCCGGATATCACGCTCAAACGCGGTTCGAGCATCCAGGATATTTCGATCACGATTTCCCATACGTGGAATTCCTTTGGGTATAGCTTGGTACGTTTTTGCCTCTATAGTATGCGTTTTCGTACGCGCAATATACCTCTTTCATACTCAATACTCTATACCCTATACTGAATACTGCCAGATGGGGCATTAGCTCAGTCGGAAGAGCACCTGCTTCGCATGCAGGAGGTCGCCGGTTCGAGTCCGGCATGCTCCACCAAATTACCACTGAAACGATTTCTTACCCACGACTATGGTGTCGCCGGAGGTTGCCTGTTGGCGATCCAGTTCCCGATCAATGCCTTTTTTACGCAGGATGTCGCGGAAGCGCTGAGCGGCTTCATCATTAGAAAAGTCGGTGCGCTCGGCAAATCGTTTTATTTTCTCACCATGAATGATGTATTGACCTTCCTGTTCTTCCACCCACCAGGCATCCGGATCATCGGCCAGGGTGATTGTCGGTATGTCAGTTTCCGCGTCTTCTTCCCGCACATCCGGAGCGGACTGCACGAGTTCGAGGGTATCGTTGAGCAACGTTTCTATACCTTCATGGGCAACACTGGAGATCGGATACACCGGTTCCACTCCCGCTTCATTTAATAATTCCGTTTGGGCGGTCAGCGTATCCGCGTCAATGGCGTCGATACGCGTTAACACGACCAGGTGTGGTTTGGCAGTAAGATCTATGGTGTAGGAAGCCAGCTCCCCTTGCAGGGTACGGTAATCCGCCACCACATCCTCGGACACGCTGTCGACCAGATACAGCAAAGTTTTGGTCCGTTCTATATGACGTAGAAAATCATCGCCGAGTCCTTTGCCGTGGCTGGCGCCGCTGATGAGCCCAGGTATATCGGCGAACACCAAAGAAGTCTCGTGTACGTCCGCCACACCCAGATTGGGCTCAAGGGTGGTAAAGGGGTAATCAGCAATGGCCGGTTTGGCATTACTGATCACGGAAAGCAGTGTCGATTTGCCGGCATTCGGCAACCCGACGAGCCCGACATCCGCGACCGTTTTCAATTCGAACCGGAGCGTCTTCTCTTCCCCGGATTCACCGAGTTCTGCCATGCGCGGCGCCTGGCGGGTCGAGCTGGTAAAGTGCGCGTTCCCAAATCCGCCCGTACCGCCCTTGGCGATCACAGCGGTTTGACCTGGTTCATCCAAATCGGCCACGACTGAGTTGCCTTCATAAACCACAGTTCCTACTGGGACGGTCACCTCGAGATCTTCGCCCGACTTCCCGCGGCCTTTGTTGGTTTTGCCTGTCTCGCCATTTTGAGCGGTAATAGTTTTCTCATGCCGGAATCGTGAGAGCGTGTGGGTGTTGGTTTCAGCACGAGCGATAACATCGCCGCCGTTGCCGCCATCCCCGCCATCGGGACCACCCTTGGCCACGTATTTTTCTCTCCGGAAACCGGTGGCACCATCGCCGCCCTTTCCGGCTTTCACTCGGACGTCGACTGCATCAACAAACATAAACTGTCTTTAGTATAGCAAGGACAGGTATGTATGTCTGTGTTACGTAAATCGAATTTACTGGGAAATGTAGGTGTATTTACTAGCCGGGATCCAGTCGGAAACACCGACATTACCCCATCCGGCAACACCGTTCATGTCCGAGATTTTGATTTTACTGCCATCGTCGCTAACTTCCTCTACGATTGCCACGTGACCCACGCCGTAGGCCATCCAGTCGTTCTGGGCGATCGCACCCGGCTTCGGAGTTTGAGATACGTTCCATCCACTTTCCGCGGCTCGGTCATCCCAGGTCGTAGCGTTACCCCAGTTGCTCGGTATATCAATTTGGTTCGCAACGTACCATGTGCAATATCCATAGGCATATCCGTTGCCCGCGTATTGCGGCGAGAAACTACTTGCGATATAGCTGTTCACTGAAGCAGGATCAGGCGAATAGGACGGTCGCTCAGACTCGGGTAACACACCGTCGGGGATAATAACATCCTTTCCTGCTGGCAACCCGCCGACTTCGGCATCGTTAATGCTGACGATCTGGCGAGCATTGGATTGGTAGGTATCGGCCAGCTTCTCCGGCGTATCACCGGAGGCAACCGTGTGCAGCACGCCATCGACCGGTAGGATGGTCAATGTGTCTCCCGCTTGCACCGTTTCCTGTTCGGTCAAATCGTTCGCCCATCGCACCGTCTTAGTCGTCACATTGAATTCCTTAGCAATCGAGGAAACGCTGTCCCCTTCTTTGACGGTATATTTTGTGATGTCATCACGTGAGATTGACTCCGTGGAGACGGTACTGACTTTGGATAGCTGGTCGGCGTTGGCGGCCATGAGCCGTTGTTGCTGGTTCAAGCTTTCCGTGTCCGACGTTACCTGTTGGGCCAGCGCCGGACTGACGCCATCGGCAACATTGGCAGCCACGTAAGCGGAAGTGGTTTCACTGGTCGTTTGCGACTGGGAAGCCTTGATGATCCGGGAGGCATTCTGCTCGGTATAATCGGTCATCTGGCCGCTGAGCGTAACCGCGGAAAATATCATAACTACCACTACGCCGTGTATAGCGTAGGGGCGTATATGCTTCAAATTCTGGATTGCGTGAACTACGTTCGAAAACTGGTATGAGATACGATTACCCATGGTAAACGCGTACCGTGCCTGTTTAATACTAATAGTTGTCTCCAATCTCCCCTATTACTAGAGGAGCCACACCAAATGTGCTCATATTCTCACCTCGACCATTATTTTAGTACCGGTGAAACACGTTTTGGTGGCCAATCGCACCCCTGTCGCTCTCCCTGTTAGCAGATGCGATATGACGCCCCTAAGCGTACCAAGGAAACGACCCGGCGTCAATACGTTTTCATTTCCTCCATCAAGCGTTAAATTCATGATTTTCAGGGGTTGTTATTTGACATAAGAATTTTTTTATTATTTAAGATCCCGAAACCCCGTGTTCTTCGATGTACGTCCGGTGTTGACGCCGGGTCTTGGAGAATCGCGTTACCCCATCTTCGCCCGTTACGAAATACCGGTACTCCGTGTCCGCCGGGTCGGCAACGGCTTCCATGGCCCCCTGGGTCATAGTAGCGATCGGCCCCGGTGGCAAACCAGTATTTTGATAGGTGTTGTACGGAGAGTCTACTTCAGGTGACGGCTCTACGTCGAGCTCGCGTGCCGCGTACAGAAACGTCGGGTCGGCTTCCAGGGGTTGATTATCCTCGAGCCGGCTCAGGAACACTTGAGCGACTTTGGCACGTTGTTCCGGCCGTGCTACTTCTTTTTGGACGATAGAAGACAGCGTCAACCCTTCATGAACCGACAGCCCTTGTGCCCGCCACTGGTTCCGCAGGTGTGGCGTTACATGTTGCTCGGTGTTGTTGAGTATCATGCGCACTATATCCGTTGCCCGGGCGTTGGCAGCAACATGGTACGTATCCGGATACAGGTACCCCTCCATACTCATGTCTTCGGGTTTGAAGTTCATGATACCGATGTTGTAGTCCCGGTTGAGCGCTGCTTGTATATCATCCCTTTCAAGCCCGTTTTCCCGCAAAATAGAAACGATCTCTTCCAAACTGGCACCGCTGGGTATGCGCACTACTTTGTTTTGGACCCGACCGTCGGTTAATATATCCAGCACCTGAGAAACGGTTTGGCCCGGTTCAAACCGGTAAAATCCGGACTTAATGTTCGCGGTTTGGCCACGAAACCGGGTATAGAAATAAAACACCGTAGCATCACGGACTACTCCTGCCTCCTCTAGGGTACCCGCGACGTGCCCCGCCGTGGCACCGTCTTCGATCGTGGCGTAGCTGGCCGTTTGTTCGGATGAAACCGGCTGCAGTTGACGATGCACCCACCACGCACCGAGTGCGACACCCAGGACGACCACTGTTATGAATATGATGATAAGCGTTTTTTTCATACGGATTGTAAATAGTCTTTCAGGATACGCGTAGCCGCTAAGCTATCGGTGTCGGCTTTGGGGTACTGTTGTCTCAGGTCATCGATATAACGAGACGTGAGCGTTTCATCCTGCAGCATTACGGGGCATTGTAGCGCGTCTTCCAGTTCGGCCACAAACGCACGGACTTCCCGGCTTTGCTCGGTTTCTTCCCCTTCCATATTCCGGGGCAGACCCACTACGACGCTTGTGACCTGCTGTTCATCAATTATCTCCCGGATGCGCATGAAAATATCTTCGGTATGCGGCAGTGTCACCAGCGGTTGGGGAAGGCGGGCATGCGTGTCCGCCCGGGCGCAGCCGACTCGCTTTTTGCCCCAGTCAATCGCCAGTATCGTTGCCATCGGGGTCAGCGACTTCGAATACGACTTCTATTTTGCCATGTTCCTCCGGAACGCTGGTCGCCCATAATGGAGAGAGATTAACTTCAGCGGTCGTAACGTTGGGCTTTGCTTCTATGAGTTCGATGGTTTCACCGTATGACATGCCGGCTATCTCATTTTTCAGCTCGTCGGTAGGGATGTCCGGCCCGAGCACTCCGTTCGCCCGGAGGAAATATGACATGGTTCCATCCTGATTGCGCTCTATTTCGATCTCTTCCAGCCCGTTGTCGATGACGCCCAGCTCCTGACCGTTGTCCACCTGTTGTTGGTAGAGATGCTCAAGCAGGATTTCCATGTCTTCCTGGGGGGTGCCGAGTAACGTATACGTAACTTGCAGGATCAAACGGGCATCTCCCTCAACTTCCTCGCCTTGAGGCGGCTCACTGGTAACTTCCGTCACGTTCGCACGGAACGACGCATCGATGATGTATTGGCCATCCCCGAATTGATTGCGAAGCGTACTTCTGACGGACTCACGTTCCTGCTCAAGCAATTGTTGGCGGGTGTTTTCGATGTCACTTTGCGTAACTGCGGGAACTTCTTCGGAGCTGCCGCCAGTCATTTGCTCGTTATTTTGCCCATTTACCCCGTTTGAACCGGAGGGAAAATCTGCAACCGTAAACGATGTCGGACTGATGTTATATTCATTGCCGATCTCATTCGCAATCACTGATACGGTAACTTGAGACGGTTCACATGAACCTTGGCTTATTGACGCCGGATCAATATCAAAGGCTACGTCGTTACGAAATACATATCCACCTTGTGATGTTATCGGGGCTCCTTGCTCCACCGTAGTCGTGGTTTCGGTCTCATAGCAGTTGTTCGTAATCGTGATTTCTCCGGTCGCCTTCTCCCCGGTCGTGGTAGTACCTGTCGGCTCGAACGTCGTGCTTAGCGTCCGGCCTTCCTGGTGCAGCGTCGCGGCCAGCATTTGCTCTTCCGGGTTGGACTCTTCCGCTTCCGGATCGAACGTAATGTCCGACTCAGCACTCACATCTTGGGTTA